>PIVZ01000095.1 GCA_003354045.1 bacterium | reverse complement strand
GCCGGCCGACACCAAGGTTGCCGCCAAGCTGTACTCCAAGCTGCTGGTGCACGGCACGGATGCGACCTTCCGCACCTTCCCGTCCCTGTCGTCGGACTATGACGAGTCCAACGTGACGGAGGGCACCCCCACCGACTTCGTGTGGAAGGTGACGCCCCCGGACTTCACAGGCGACGGCGGGGAGGATCTGGACGGCACGGACGTGGAGGGCAGCGAGGTGCCGCGGGAGCGGTGCGAGATATGGATGGCCACCGCCAACGGCACGGCCAACGCCATCGGGTTCACGCCGGTGTTGAAGATGCGGGTGCAGGTGGCGGCGAAGTGGTGGGACATCATCAAGGTGGTGCCCATCTGGAGCGGGGACCTCCTGGCGGCCTACGGCCTGACGCTGGAGGACTAGATGGCCCTTCGACGCAGAGGCCTCTCCAAGAAGTTCCACACCAACGGGGCGGAGTTCCGCCGCACGATCTCGAAGTGGGCGCCGCAGGTCGACGCCGACGCACGGAAGTTCGCCCGCCTGGTGGCCCTCAAACTGTACCAGCGCATCCTGATGCTCACGCCGGTGGACACGGGCCGCGCACGCGGCAATTGGCAGATGGACATCGGGCGCTGGCCGTCGGGCGCCCTCGACGTGGGCAAGGGGAAGCCGGGGCAGTCGAAGAACCGCAAGCGGCGACCCAACCTGCGATCCGGCGAGAAGAAGCAGGTGGCAAGTGCCGACCGCAAGCTGGCGGGGCTCAAGCTCGGCCAGTCCATATTCATCGGCAACAACCTGCCCTATATCACGCTGCTCGAGTTGGGCAGCAGCACCCAGTCTCCGCACGGGATGGTGGAGCGGGCGATGAACCAAATTTCCAGGCAGTTCCAGCGCGCGGGATAGCGCAACCGACCGAGGGACCAACAATGAGCAAGTGCACAGCATTCGAGGCGGACCTCCTCGATCACTACTTCCTGAACAGCGCGATTGCCAACGTGGGCGACGCGACGGGGCTGCCCGGGGGCGGCACAACCTGGGGCCTCTTCGTCGACCTGATCGGCGTGTGGCCCGGGGAAACGGGCACGGTCTCGGGAAACGTCGCCGCATACACCAACTACGCCGCGGTGGAGGTGGCCCGATCGGCGGGCGGGTGGACGCGCACCGTGTCCACGATGAAGAACACGGCGCTGATCACATTCCCCACGTGCGGGGCCACGCCGGACACCGTGATCGGCTGGGGCATCAAGCGCGCCACCGGATCGACCGTGTGGGACTACATCGGCGTGCTTGCGCAGGCTGCCTCCCAGCCATTCGTGGTCGAGAACGGCTCGGCCGCCAACACCGTGATCGGCTCCGTCCACGACCTGTCCGTCAGCGATCAGGTGCGGTTCATCGACGTGGAGGGCGGGACGCTTCCCTCGGAGTTGTCCGATGGTGAACTCGACACGGTCGCGACCGCGCCCGACGCCGACACCTTCACGCTGACCACCAACAGCACGCTGAGTGATGGCTCCGGCCGCTTCGCGGAAGTGCTGGACAAGGCAATCAGCAACGGCGACGTGCCGAAGATCGCCGCGGACGCGCTGCAGGTCACCGAGGACTGATCCGGCCGGGCGGCGCAGCACATCCCAGGTCGGGGCCTGCGCCGCCCCCGGGGCACCGCCATGGTTACAGGCTTCGGCGTTCGGCTGGCAAATTACGAGTACACGGGGACCGCGGACATCACGTCCACCCCCGCGGACATCGTATGGAACGCGGCCAGCGACGAGGATGCCGGATACTTCTCCTGCGACTACGGCACCGGCGACGCCGACATTGTCCTGAACGAAATCGGGCACTACCTCGCGTGGTGGTGGACCCGATCGGAGCACGACGTTGCAGACACGAACGGTCGGCGCGAGGTAACGGGCAGGCTCCAACTCGGCGGGACGGACCTCAAGCCGAGCTGGCTCGCCTACTACAGTCGGGCCAACGGATCCGGAACGGACGAGGGTTGCTGTCTCGGCGCGTGCGTCTTCGAGACCACCGCCGCCGACACTGTCCTGCAGGCGTGGGTGCAGCGGACGGACGACCTGAGCCCCGCGGGGGACCCGAAGTTTGTTTCCGACCGCACGGGCATCGCGCTACTCAAGCTGGACGACGGGTGGTCGTATGGTCGATTCCACACGACGACCGCTGCATCCAGTCCGTCCACCACCGCATGGTCTAACCTCTCGTGGAACACGACGCCGCTCGAAGAGGACTCCGCGGTAATCGAGCAGCAGTCGGACGCGTGGATGCTCCGCCTGAAAGAGCAGGGGCACTACCTGGTGACGGTGACGGTCCCCGTCCACTCGACCAGCGCATCGCAACGCTACTGCCCAGGCATCCGCGTCCTTGTCGATAGCGCGCAGGTCGGCCCCGAGTACTGCCGGACGATGCGGAGCACCGACTCCTGCCAAGACACGACGCTGACCTTCTTTCGGATCATCTCGACGACGGGCACCAACAAGGATCTGCAGGTCCAGTACCGGGAGCGGATCGTTGCGAGCCCGCCCCCTGGCATCTCATGGGCGCCAACCGATGAATGCTCAATCGAGATCGTGCGCATCCCCGATGATGCCGACTTCGCGATGCTTCGGGACCTCGGTGGCGACCAGAGGGTTGATGGGAACCTAGACGTTCAGTGGGACACGCAGGACGAGCTAGACACGGGCAGCTTCTCCCATTCGACATCGACGAATCCTCACTACGTCGAGATAGAGAAGGCTGGCCGCTACATGCAGCTGGCGCAAATGTTCTGCGACCGCACGAGCGGGACATCTCCCACGCGGCTGATCAACCACTTTCTCGTGAGGAAGTACAGCACCCCCACAGACATCAAGCGTGGGCAAAGCATCACTTACAACCGAGGGACATCGGGCACGCAGGACTTTGGCCGAGCTAGCGCCAACGTCGCTCTATCGATCGCAAGCGGAACGGTCGGTTCGCAGGTGGGGATCCGCCACTATGAGCTTTCTGCGCTGACGGACACCGCGGCGGTGTTGGTGTCCAACGTCTCGATGCAGTTGGTCAGCCTGTCCGAGTTGCTGCCGGTGATCGCGGCGGGGCGGACGCTGGCCGTCACCTCGGATCAGTGCGCGCTGGTTCGGGACGTGGCGATCAAGGGGCAGGCGGTGGGCAGCTCCTACGGCCAGTGCATCCTGACCGTCGATCGCGCCATCACGGGCCAGACGGTAGGGGAGACAACGGCGCAGGCCGCGGTGGCTGTCGATCGGGGGGTGGCCGGGCAGACCATGGCGCGGGCGGATGGCCAAGGTGCGGTCGCGGTGGACCGGGCCCTGTCCGGGCAGTCGCTCGGGGCATCCCTGACGCAAGCCGCCCTGGCGATTGACCGTGCGATATCCGGGCAGACGCTGGGGGCCTCGCCGCAGGAGGCTACGCCTCTCGCCCTGGACGTGGGAATCGTCGGGCGCGCGCTTGGCAGTGCGGTGGATGTCGGCGCGGCGCTCGCCATCGATCGCGCCCTCGCGGGCCGCACCCTGGGCGTGACCGTGGACCAAGCGGTCCTGGACGTGGACGTTCTGAGCGAAGTCCTGATCTCGGGACAGACGCTGGGAAGTTCCCACGGACAGTGCGCCCTCTCCATCGACCGGGCCGTGGCTGGCCGCACCCTGGGGGCGGCGGTGGATCAGGCCGCTATCGCCGTGGATCGGGCGGTACTTGGCCGGGCCCTGGGCGTAGCGACATCGCAGGCGTCCATCGGGGTGGACCGCGCCATCGTGGGCCGAGCCCTCGGGGCGACCGTCGACCAGGCCATCCTCACCGTCGATGCGGCCAGCGTGGTGCTGATCTCGGGGCGGACCCTCGGGAGCGCCCATGGCCAATGCGCCCTGTCGATCGATCGGGGAATCACGGGACGCACCCTGGGCGCCTCGTACGGCCTGGCGGCCATCGCGGTGGATCGAGGCATGGCGGGCCAAACCCTGGGCCACGCGCTCACACGGGCGTCCCTGGCGGTCGACCGGGCCATCCTGGGCCGCACCCTCGGCGAGATGGTCAGCCAGGGGGTCCTGACGCTGACCACCCCCGGCTTCTACGAATCCACCAGCCAGAAGGTCCGGGCCCGGCTCATCGCCCAGGTGCAGACGCCCCAGGGATGGACGGTCCAGCACGAGAACATGCCCTTCTCGAAGCCCGTGGGCGCCTACGTGCGGGCCGCGGTGGTCTTCGACGAGACCGAGCACCTGGCCACCGGCGTGGCCACCACGATCCAGGCCACGGGGTTCCTGCAGCTGGCCATCCACGTGCCGCTGAACCGGGGCCAGGAGGCGGCGAAGCAGATGGCGGACACCGCCGCGGCGGTCTTCAGGGAGGCCCAAGACGACGGGGTGAGCTACCAGATCCCGACCATCGAGCGGCAGGGGCGGCAGGGCAGGCGATGGGTCCTGCACCTGGTGTGCCCCTTCAACGCCTACACGTCGTCGACGCGCATCGCCACGTCCGGCACCGCCGCCACCGACTTCGAATCGATCGCCGACGCCATCCGGCAGCGGTTCCGCACCGAGATCGAGACGGGGCAATCTGTGGCCGTGCAGTACGAGAATATGCCGTTCACGAAGCCCACGGGGCAGCCCACCCCTCCGCACATCGCCCTCTGGATCCCCGAGGACGAGGCCTTCACGGTCATGCGCGGACGGTCGCGCCTGCCTGGGGTCTTCATCGCGCAGATATTCGTGCCGCTGGATCGCGGCATTCAGGCCGCCCTTGTGCTGGCCGATTCGATTGACGAGGCTTTCCGGGTCGCGAACATCAGCGGCGTGGAATTCGAACCACCGACCGTCGCACGCGGGAAGCGGAGCGGCAATTTCTGGCAGAAGAACGTGAACTGCCGCTGGCTTGCCGAACTGAGGACATAACCAAATGACTACGCAACCCGTCACGATCGCTGACGCCAACCTGGCGGAGATGCGAATCGAGGAAGAGGCCGCATGGGGCGTCGCCGACGTAACCCCCACCTACACCGATCTGCCCTACACCAACGAATCGCTGGGGCAGGACACGGAAACGATGGAGTCCGAGATCATCGTCTCATCGCGTCGGGTGAAGGAGGTGATCGTCACCGGCATCATGGCGTCCGGAGACATCGTCTCCGAGGTGATCTGCGAGCAGTTCGATGCGCTATGGGAGGCTCTGTCGATGGGCACCTATTCGAGCACGGACACCGAGGCCGCGGTTGCCGTCGACATCACGGTGTCCGGAGAGGACACCGTATTTACGCGCACCGATGCGGGCGACTGGACCACCAAGTTCACCGTTGGGGACTGGGTGAAGACCAGCACGCTGACCCTGGCCGCGAACAACGGATTCCGGAAGGTCAAGACGGTGATCGCGGCGGTCCTGACCCTGGCCGGCGCGACCGGCACCGCCGATCCCACCGAGACCGTCACCGTGGACCTGCTGGCCGCCGTGGTCGACGGAAACACGTTCCGCAGCTACACCGGGGAGCGGGAGCACACCGACCTGGCCAACACGTTCGAGCAGCTCCTGGGCCTGGTCCTGAACGGCTGCGCCCTGGCGATCAATAACCAGCAGAAGCTGGGCGTGACGTTCTCCTTCCTCGGGAAGAGCGAGACCAACCAGACGGCGACGGGCGGCGACGGATCGCCCACCGCGGTGTCCACCAACAACGTGCTGTCGGTTGCGAGCGACACCGCGCTGTTCATGGAGGGCGACGGCGGCAGCGATCGCCTGGTGAACCTCGGGCTCAACTTCACCAACGGCATCTATCCCGTGCGCGCCGCAGGGGAGGGTGCCGCTGGCCTCGCGCCCATCGCCATGGGCAAGGGCACCAAGGGGCTGACCGGCACGTTCGAGGGGCTGTTCGAACTCACGGCCAGCCAGCTCATCATGAACAAGTACCGCAACCAGACGGAATCGGCTGTTGCGGTGGTGCTGACCGACGCGGCCGGGAACGCCATCGTGTTCGACGTGCCCCGGATCCTCTACACCAACGCGCGATCCAACGTCGGCGGGCGCAGCCAGTCGGTGATGGTCAACGCGGACTGGACCGCATCCGAGGCCACCGAAGGAAGCGTCAAGCTGTTGTGGCGCATCGCGACCTTCACAGCATAATTCAGGTGCCGCACCAGCGGCATCCGGCAGGTGGGGCGCCGAGCACCATGACAAGCAAACGCGGCGCCCCTCCTGCCCCCTCATCTATCACCATCACGGAGAAGCATCGATATGGGAAACCTGGCGAATCTGGCGTGCGACATCGGGAAAGAGAACGACGGCGTGTGGCTGCAATTCCGAGGGGACACGCGCCTGCGCATCGGGCGGATGTTCTCGGTCCGGTACGACGAGGTGTGGACGGAGCTTCTGGGGGCGGCCCAGGGCACCTACGGGGATCAGATCCCCGACGACCTGGAGGAGAAACTAAAGGTGCAGGGCGCTGCGCGTGCGCTGCTGACGGACTGGGCCCTTATGGACGGTGGCCTGGACGAGGACGGCCTGCCGATGGTGGTGGAGCCGATCGAAGTTGCGGGGTTCAACGGGGATGCGGTGGATGGGGACGAGTACGCAACTTACGACGAGTGGAACCAAGCGATTGCCGATGCAACGCCCCGCGAGTGCGGCACGGACCGCGCGACGGGCAAGCCCGTGACGGTCGAGGAGTTCACCGGCCCGGACGGGAACCCGTACCGCATCCTCGCGCCCGGCGAGTACCAGCAGATCATCCCGTACACGCCCGAACTGGGGATGCGCATCTTCGCCATGGACGAGTACCGCGACCTGTACCGCTGGGTGCAGACCCAGGCCATGCGCGGAAGCCTCTTCACCGCGAAGGCCAAGGAGAGGACGGCGGGAAACTGACGGCGCTCCTGGCCTGGAACCTTCAGTGGGGGAAGGCCCACTACATCGAGGCGTTCCAGGCATGGGAGCGAAAAGGCGACCCCGCGGAGGAGTGGACGAACCGCCCGCGGCTGGGCCTGTTCGGACGCAAGGCGTGGGCCTGCTTCAACCAGCTGCACGCCGGACGGGACATGGGGATGGCTGGCGCCACCGGACAGATGCCCCCCGTGATTTCAGAGATGCGCATCGAGTCGTGGGCCCGCATGCACGGCATCCACGACCCCGAGGGGCAGACCGAGCTATACGACCTGGTCCGCCACCTGGATTTCCACTGGCGCGACATCATGGAGGCGCGTAGCGTCCAGGACCGAGCGGAAGCCGGGATGGCTCCCAAACCTGCGAAAAGGTGACACATGGGACAACTGGCAACATTCGGCATCGAGATAGAGACGGACGATAGCGGAGCGCTGAAGTTTGTTCGTGCCACGAAGCAGGTGGACGACGCCACCAAGCGGACGGACAAGGGCGTCGAGAAGATGGATAAGTCGTTCATCAACGCCAAGGCGGGAATGCTACTCGCCGGCGCCGCGGCTGTCGGGCTCGCCGTCAAGTTGGGGAAGGATCTGGCCGGTGCCGCGTTCCGGCTGTCGAAGGAAATGATCACCCTGGCCGGAAACGCCCAGGAGGTGAAATCGAAATTCAACGCCGTCTTCAAGGAGGAGGCCGCAACGTCGCTGGCATTCTTCCAGGATCTCGGGGAAGGCGTTGGGCGGGGCGTGGTCTCGCTGCAGGAGTACGGCGCTGGGCTTCAGGACATCCTGGTGCCCATGGGGCTGCAACGCGACGAGGCGGCGCGGCTGTCAGAAAAGATGGTTCAACTGTCCCTGGACGTGGCGAGCTTCAACAACGTGCAGGATTCCCAGGTCATCGACAACTTCAAGTCGGCCCTGGTCGGCGAGTCAGAGTCGGTGAAGAAGTACGGCATCATGGTGAACGAGGCGCGCATAAAGCAGTTCGCGTTCAATATGGGGCTATCAGACGGCACGCGCGAGTTGACCGACCTGGAAAAAATCCAGGCGCGCGTGGCCATCCTCTTCAGTGACACATCCGACGCGCAAGGCGACGCCATCCGCACCGCCGACAGCTATAACAACCAGGTGAAGCGGATGGAGGCTGGGGTCACCGACCTGAAAGAAGAGTTCGGCGTGGGCCTGGTCGCGGCCCTGCAGGGCGCAATCGAGGAGTTTGGAGGAGTCGAGCGCGTGCTGAACCTGGTGGAGACCGCGCTCGGAACGACGGCTATCGCTGCTGAATTGCTGATCAAGGAGTTGCCCGTCGCTTTGGGGGTGGTGGAGCAGATAATCGGGAATATCGAGGGGTTCGACGCATTCCTGGCTGTCCGCGAATTCGAGGTGATCAAGAGGCGCGCGGGGGAGCTTGGAGTAGAGTCCGCCGAGCTGTTCCAGAAGAAGGTCGCGGCGCAACTCCGGGCAGGCCTGCGGGGGATTGAGGACCGTGGCGAGCGCGCGCTATTCGTCACCCGGGAGTTGGCAAAGTTCCTGGATGACGTGGAGCGCCGGCAGAACATCTTCGCTGGCGTTGACGCGTCTGCCATGGACAGCCTGCTGCGGAGCATGAACAAGATGGGCCCCATTGCGGCGGGCTTGGCCGAGACGATCATCGCGGGCTCAAAGAGCATCAGGGAAGAGGTTGCCGCGGACGCAGAGTTGGAGGTGCGGATGGCCGCGCAGGCCGCCGCTGCCCTCAAGGAGAGGGAGAGAATCACCGCCAAACTGAATAAGACGTTTAAGGAGCAGACGGACGCCGTGGTCGACGCATCGGCCGCGTATGGTCGATGGCTTAGGGAGCAAGTGCGTTCAGGAGATTTGGCGATTGGCCAGGCGATGGGGCTCGACGACCTAAACCAGGCATTCGCGGAACAGGAGCTGGCCACCATCGCCGCCGCGAAGGCGCAGGAGGAGGACAACAAGCGCAAAGAGGAGGGGGCGCGACTGACTAAGATCCTGGCGGACGCCAACCGCGACGAGGCGGACGCCAAGCGCGCGATGGCAAAGGCGGATCGCGACCACGCCGAGGAGTTGCGAGGCAAGGTCAACGCCGCATGGGACGATCACGCGCGGTTCATCAATGCAGCTGGCACCGCCGCCGGCGGATTCGCCGATGCGGTCGGGGACGCCGCGCTGGGCACCGGCGAATTCGGGGCGCAGGTCACCCAGACCATGCAGCAGGTGATCAAGGACATGATTGCCGCCACCGTGCGCGCCTTCGTTCTGAAGCAGGTGATGCGCCCCTTCGCTGGTGCGCTGGGAATCGACGCGGAGACGTTCAACAGCGTTTTCGGCATCACCGAGGGCGCCCGCGGCATGGTGTACGGCGGCGGCGATGTGCAGGCGTTTGCGTCGGGCGGCACCTTCGGCGGCGGAGGCCCCGAGGGCCTGGTGACCAGCCCCACCACGTTCGGCATCGGCCCCGGGCGGTTCGGCCTCGCGGGCGAGCGCGGCCCCGAGGCCGCCTTCCGCGAGGGAGGTGCCATCGCCCCCCTGATCAAAACCCGCGACGGAAAGCTGGGCGTGACGATGGAGGGGGGCGGGGGCATGACCCTGCACATGACCAACGTATGGCAGCTCGGGCCGGGCTCGGACATCGAGAGCTTCCGGTCCAATGACCGTCAGATCCGCCGCAGCCTGGGCGATCTTGCCCATGACATCTTTGGCACATGAGCTTTCACGAGACACCGCGTTTCCCCGATGAGATCGCGTACCGATCCCGGGGCGGCCCCACGACCAAGGTTTCCCACGTCGAGCTAGACAGCGGCGCGACCACGCGCAACCCGCGGTGGGACGGCGACAAGCACGTGTACAACGCGCGCTGGGGCATCCGGACCCTGGACGACCTGGATCAGGTGTACGAGCACTGGAAGGGGCGCAACGGCAGCACGCACGGGTTCCGCTACAAGGACTGGTACGACTTCACGACGGCGGCCAACCACCGGGATGCGCCCGCCGTTGGCGACGAGCGGATCGGCACGGGCGACAGCAGCGAGACGCAATTCCAGTTGCGCAAGGTGTACACCAGCGGGTCCCAGCAGATCATCCGGAACCTGGTCAAGCCTGTGGCGGGGTCTGTTGTGGCGGCCATCGCAGGCACCCCCACCACGGCGTTCACCGTCGACACCACCACGGGGATCATCACATTCACGAGCCCGCCGGGAAACCTCTTCGCCGTCACTGCCGGGTGCGAGTTCGACGTGCCCTGCCACTACGGCGCGGACTTAGACCGCCGCTTCCAGGTCAGCCTAGACTCATTCGCGGCGGGGACCATCCCGGACATCCCGATCGAGGAAGACCTGGGCGACGTGGTCACTCCGCATCGCTACTGGTTCGGCGGTGGCGAGTCGCGCGCCCTGGCGGCGGATGCCGCGCTGGAGTGGGCGTGGGGCCTGGTGGTTCCCATCACCCCATCGGCCGCGATCGATCTTTACCTGCCCGAGACCACGTACCTGTCCACGGGCGGGCCATACCACACCCTGGTGAACCTCAGCGGCACGTACGCCATCACCGTGCGCAACTACGGAGACACCGCCACGATTGCGACACTGGCCGCCGGCGCCAGCATGATGACCTACCTGTACAGCGAATCCGGCGTGAAGACGTGGGGGGCGTTTGCCTGATGACAACCGCGGACGAGCACTTCGGCGGGGACGTGGAGTTGACGCTTGCCGCAGCGGAGACGGACATCGAGTGGTGGGAGGATCGCCGCGTGCACAACATCTCCCCCGACCAGGCGGGGCGTGCCGTCTTCCTGCCGAGCCTGTCATCGGGGCAGATTCCGGTGGGTCGGTTCCTGTTCATCATCCGCAACAACAACGGCGGGGCTTGGACCTTCGCGCTTGGCGATCGGAACGGGCAGAGCCTTTCCGAGACGGTGGCCGCGGGCGGGGTCGCGCTGTGCCACGCGTACATGGACGGGAGCGATCAGAAGTGGCTTGTTGACACCCGGGCGGGCGCGTAATGGCAACGAACGAGAACACCATCGGGTCGGGAGGCGACTACGCCACCGTGGAGGCGTGGCTGAACGGAACCGCGGGGGGGCCTGCCGCCGGGGACATCGAGATAGGCAAGCTCCTCGATCAAGATCACGTCATCACGGCGGTTCTGCACGTGGACGACGCCGCCGGCGACACCAGCGCATCCGCATACCGAGAGCTGCGCCACAACACCGTCCGGTACGACCCGGCCCAGAACACCGGCCCCCGCATCATCTTCACGTGGGACTCGGGCGTCGGCACCACCGAGGCGGCGATCAGCATCGAAGAGGACTTCTTCCGCCTGACCAACGTCGGGCTGCGGATCTCGGACCGAAACAACACGTCGGGTGGGGACCACATCGGCATCAAGGTCGAGGCGGACAGCGCGATCCTGCACAACGTGCACGTGCACATCTCGGAAGGGGACGGCGTCGCGGGGTCGGCCCCGACCTTTACCGGCATCGAGGTGAATGGGACCGTCGGCGACTACGTCACGGACTGCTATATCGTCCAGTGCGTGGTCGAGGGTGACCTGTTCGGGAAGGGCCTGCACACCGGCATCACCTTCGGGAGCTTCACGGGCGATTCCACCGGGTCCGATCCGGACCGCGGCGGCGGGTGCTACGGGTGCGCCGTCCACAACATCACCAACTTTAATGGCCGCGCATACCTCGGCAACCTGAGCACGAGCGGGCGAGAGGCGCCGAAGCTGCGGAACTGCATCGCGATCAACTGCGCAAGCGCGTGCGTGGCGGGGTTCTGGTACTACAACTCAACCACCGACGTGCGCGGCTACTCGCACAACATCACCAGCGATGCACTCGCCATCGCGGACATGAGCGGCGCATCTGGCGGCGCAGACCCCGACTCCCTGGCGTACATCAGTTCGCGCGTCTGCTGGGTGAACGCCGATGCCCAGGACACGCGGGTGCGGGAGG
>PIVZ01001359.1 GCA_003354045.1 bacterium | reverse complement strand
TGGTTCACCCCATACCGGCGCCCCCGGCACGCCGGGACCCGCCGCTTCACTCGTCAGTAAGGACCTTCGCAAACTGGATAATCTGGCGGACCCGGGTCTGCCATTCGTCGAACTCCCTGAGCTTCTCACTCCGGTCTTCGGAATCCGTGTTGCGCGAGACCTTTTCGCGGTACTTAGGCAGCAGCTCGTCACACACGCCGCTGATGTCGTAGTCCACCGTGGCGTGGGTCAGGAAGATCATGAGTCCAGAGAGTACGCCCTTCTTGTTGCCCCAGGCGACCTGCGATCTCAAAAGTGCCGAGTGGATCGCCAACTTCTTGGAGGCAGCGGTCTCCGCCCGTTCAAATCGGTCGAGCAACGCCAACATCAAATCCACCTCACCCCGCGCTTCCATCCCCTCCGCCTGCAGCAGCAGCTGCGCGTTCTGTTCTTTCAGCTCGGCCGCCTGTTCGGCCATGGCCTTTTCTTGTTTCTCCGAAACCTCACGCGAGCGGGCGAGTTCTAGCCGTTGCATCTTGAGTTCGAGGTTTTGCAGCAGCAGGGTGCCGGCGAAGAGGAACGTGCCGGCCACGGCGCCGATGATGGCCACGTGCCCGCCCCAGAAATCACCCATCTGCGCCATCTCTTCGGTGAACCGGGCCTCCTGCCAGTCGACGACCAGCATGGCCACGCCCCAGGCAAAGGCC
>PIVZ01000644.1 GCA_003354045.1 bacterium | reverse complement strand
CATGCGCGCGCACGATGGACGGTCGCCGACGTAATACTGGGCCAGGGCGCCGAGCGGGTCGTCCGTGTTTTCATCGATATCGGCCCAGAACAGCCGAGACCCGAAGCACAGTGAGTCGGCTACTACCAGACAACCCTGGTCTTCGATGACTTTGACGTACTCCGGGTCGTCGAGCTCGCCGCCGAGGATCATCAAGCGGGCGCGATGCTCCGAGCTTCCCTGCAGGCTCTGCGCTTCCTCGAGCACCTCGCGGAGCAAGCTATTGCAAAGTTCCTGCGGCAGCGCCGTCGTGGCCACGCTTATCGCCAACGCCTCCGCACCCGTGATCGCGGGCTTCTCTCTCTTTCTCAGCTCGTAGATCTGACGCAACAGGCGCCGGGTCTCGTTGTGAAGTTTGATCGCCTCACGCAGTTTGTCGTCGCTGATCTCCACGGCGAACTCTTCTTGGAGTCCCGTGCACAGATCGGAGAGCTCGCTGCGAAACCATTCGACCTGCGCTTGCTCGGCTTTCTTCGGAAGGCTCAAGATTCTCACGAAGGGAGTCTTGATCTCGCGTATCCAGTGATCGTACACGCGGCGGAGATGATCGCAGCTGTTGAACATCACCAATGCGTCGGCAAAATCGTAGCCGCCACTCAATGCCATGTTGAAGGCGTGCCGGGTGTAGGTGCAGTTGATGCTTCCCATGAAGGCGTCGGAGAGCTCGGTGCTGCTGCTTCCTGTGGCTCGCAACCGCACGGGAAGCATGCCGGCCGCCGTGGCGATCTCCTCCGGCATTGCAGAGCAGAAGTAGCCGATGATTTTGCCACCGCCGTCTTTCCATTTCTCGATCTCTGGATTGACGACAGTCGCCGCCGTCTCCGACAGCTTTTGGAAGGCCGCTGATTCAAGTTTCGTCTGCAAGATCGTTCCTCCTCCTTTGACAACACAACCTGACGTGCAAAGGCGACCCGCATAGTGACTGGCTACGGCGGTACAAACAACACCCTGTGTGGACATTGCACGGTAACGTGTCTACTGGTCCGACGACTTGCGCTACCAGAAAACTGTTCGAGAGAGGTGGCGCGTCGAAGCGCCTGCCGAACTGAAGGGCGGTTGAACTGGACTGCCTGTAGAGGTGCAACGTCGGTCGGCTAGAGGTGCCTCGACAAGCGCGTGAGAGAATCATAAGCTCACAACACTTGGTTTAGGGGTGCGGATTGTCGCAGGTGAGGGCCGACTCACCTGAGGGAGGAGGAACGAACATGCGGCCAGTCTCTTTCTGCGCCCCGCTTGGCCCGTTGCCGGAGACGAGAGCGCTCTCATCGATTGTGCGGGCTCTCCAGGCTACGGCGCTCACGCTACCCTTGCTCGTGGCCATGGCCGGCGCGCCGGCTTCGGCGTCTACGCTGCAGGAAGACGAGATCCGGGCGGCGATGATGCGGATCTACGTCCATGGTGTCACCGAGGAGATCGCACGCACGGAGCTAGGCACCGGCGCGGTGCCGGCGTTGCTCGAGTTGCTCGGCGAACCGGACTTCTCACGTAGAGACAACATCGTGGCCTTTCTCGGTTTCTTGGGCAGTAGCGAGTCAACCACCGCGTTGCTCGGTTTCCTGGACGATCCGCCTGTATCGGTGACCGTGCCCGAAGAGGACCGCGCTCTTCTGGTCGCGCCCCTGGCCCTCGGCCATCTTGCGCGAAGGGGTCAACCTGATGCTCTTGCCGCGTTGTTGGCGATGACGGAGGGCGGCGCAGCTGGCGGCGTACTGTCGCGCGCGGCGCGAAGCGCCCCCGATCCCGCCCGCCTGGAGGCGGATCTGATCGAGCAGGCGGTGCTCGGTCTGGCTTATGCGGGAGTGCCGCAGGCCAGAGCCCGCATCGATGAGATCGAAAGCGGGGCGGCGGTGGACAGCGCCGCGGACCGGGCGCGTCTGCGCGGAGCGAAGGCAGCCGCACAGGCGTTGGGCTGGTCGGACGCAGGCGCGCAAGCGTCGGCGCAATACTCGGCTCCCGCGTCCCGGGCCGCCGATGCCCAGGCGCGCGTTCACGATACGCCCATAGACTACGGGAACCACGCCGACATGACCGATCCGATTACCGACCCTCGTGTCGACCTCATTCTCGATGAGGGGTCCTTCCTGGTACACAACGAGGACTCGGCAGAGGACGTCGGCTGTTGCGCACATTTCTCGCGTTCCGGGAGCCAGGCGGTATTCGGCACGCCCGGGGACGGCCTCGACATCATCTCCGACCTGAGCGAGCTTAATACGGTGCTCGCCGATCCCGTCGGCCGCGTCACGCTGGTGAGAGCTATCAACTACTGCGGCGGTCCCGGCGTCAACATCGTCGGCTGTGCTCCGCTGCCCGGGCCCGGCATGACGGTTGTGCGCCTGAGCGATGTCGGTTTTGAAGCTTCCCTATGGGTGCATGAGTACGGCCACAACGTCGGCCTCGGCCACGTTGCTCAAGCCGACAACATCATGTCTACGACCATTGGCTACAACGGTGGCTGCGGCATTAGCTGTCCCGACGACAAGCTCAGCCAGAGCCAGTGCGATCAGTTCCATACGCCCGCCCCGCAGGCCAATGCGACGCCGGTCGATGTCGGTGCCTGCGCGGCGATCGACTGCCCCAACGCTATCGTCGATCCGCTCGAGGCATGCGACGACGGCAACGTATCCAATACCGACGCTTGTCTCGACGATTGCACGGAGGCGAGTTGCGGCGACGGTTTCACACACGTTGGCGTCGAGGAATGCGACGACGGCAATTTGGTCGAGACCGACGATTGCCTCAATAATTGCAGTGTTGCGACGTGCGGAGACGGTGTGGTGCATGCGGGAGTGGAGGAGTGC
>PIVZ01001358.1 GCA_003354045.1 bacterium | reverse complement strand
CGTTTGGGTTGCCGAAGCGGAGGGTTTCAGTCGGGACGCGTCTTCCAGCGATCGTGGGCCCAGTTCCACTGCTCGGGGTAGCGACTCACCACCGCTTCAATCTCGGCCGTGTAGCGCGCGGTGAGCCGCAGGACCTTCTCTTCCCGGCTCTCGGCACCCGCGGCCGGCGATTCCGGCCCGGCAGGCTCGATCACCTTGCCCACCACCGGCACGGTTTGCTCCCCCTCCCACACCGCAAAAATCGGAACCACAGGGGCGCCCGAGCTCAGAGAGAGCCTCGCCAACAGCGTTGAGGTGCAGGCCGGATGGCCGAACATCTCTACGAATATGCCTCGCTTGCGCTTCTGGTTCTGGTCGAGGGGAGCCGCCACAGCCTCCCCCTGGCTGAGCAGGCGAAGAGAGCGCCTTACCATGACGCCGCGGCCGATCGACCGGACATTCATCGAATGACGCTCAGCGGTGTGTTGAGTTCGTGCGAGACATCATTGAGCAGTCGTTTACGTAAGTCGCGTTGTGTTTGCAGGGCGGTTGTCATCTGGTTGAAAGCCGTGCTCATCTGTCCTAGTTCGTCAGAGGAAGTAACCGGGAGCAAGGCGGTATCTTCGCGATGGGCAATGGCTTGGGTGGCTTGGGTCAGCGCTGTGACAGGGGCGGTGATGCGTTTGGAGAGCCAGGCAGCCAGCAAGAG
>PIVZ01001357.1 GCA_003354045.1 bacterium | reverse complement strand
CGGGCGCCCGCTCGACCGGATCGGTCGCTGAGTGAGACAGCTGGATGGGGGATCAGGGGGCGATGAAGGCGGCGGAGCGGGCCACCAGGTTCCAGAGGGGGCTCCAGTAGACGCCGAAGAGCAGCGTCGGCACGACGAGCACCGCCAGGAGCACCTTGGCCGCCACCGGCACGACGAGCGGCTCTGGATTCTCCACCTGCTTCAGGAACATCGCCTTCAGCACCCGGGCGTAGTAGTAGAGCGAGACGACCGAGTTCAGGATACCGACGATCGCCAGCCAGTAGTACTTCTCCTCGATCACCGCGGCGAAGATGTAGAGCTTGCCGATGAATCCGGCGGTCGGTGGGATGCCGGTGAGCGAAACGAGAAAGATCGCCATGCAGACGCCGAGGAAACCGGAGCGCCAGCCGAGCCCCTCGTAGTCGGCGATGGTCTCGCCGCCCGTCGCCCGCGCCACCATGATGACGGAGAAGAAGGCACCCAGGTTCATCACCAGATAAACGCCGAGGTAGAAGAGCACCGCCTGGACACCGAGGGCGCTCATCACCACGAAGCCCATCAGCATGTAGCCGGCGTGCGCGATGGTCGAGTAAGCCAGCAGACGTTTCAGATTGTTCTGTGGCAGTGCGGCGAGATTGCCGAGCGTCATGGTGGCGGCGGAGATGACGGCGATCAGCCCCGGCCAGTC
>PIVZ01001356.1 GCA_003354045.1 bacterium | reverse complement strand
AGGCCGGTGGCCATCATCAACATCATGGTCCAGAAATAGACCTTGACGTCCACGGCCAAGAGCTTTCTCATGGCGGCCATGAAGGTCTCTTCGAGCGAGCTTCGTTTCGGGTGCAGGCCTAGGACGAGCGTGCCGGACTCGCGGGCGGCTTCCAGAACGGCGTTTTGCGCGCCTTCTGCCGGTAGTTCGATCTCCAATCGACTTACAGCGCGGTCAAGAATGGACACGCTTCGCTTTATCAACTTCTCTTCGAGGGCGACGCCGTCGCCGGTGAAGTCGACGCCATAGAGCGTCGGATGGGGTTCGTTCATTTCGTCGATCTGTCCGACGGAGAGGACCTCGCCGCCACCCATGATGACGACTCGATTGCATACGCGCTCCACGTCGGGCAGGACGTGACTCGACAGCAGCACCGAGATTCCGGCTTTGCCGAGGTCGGTGATCAGCGAGAGCATCGTGCGCCGGCCGTCTGGGTCCATGCCGTTGGTGGGCTCGTCGAGGAAGAGCAGGTCGGGGTCGTGAACGAGCGCTTGGGCGAGCTTGAGCCGTTGCCTCATGCCGGTGGAGTATTGCTCTGCCGGGCGGTAGCGGGCTTCGTCGAGCGCCACGTAGTCGAGCACTTCGTGGGCGCGCTGCATGGAATCACCGTGGGCCATGCCGGCGAGGCGACCGGCGTAGTAGACGTAGCC
>PIVZ01001355.1 GCA_003354045.1 bacterium | reverse complement strand
AGTCCGGGCAGGAGCCTCGGACGCCTCCAGAGGAGCAGCAACCATCGGCGGAGGCGGCCTCGCCCGAGACTGACGTGCAGCCGGGGATGACCGAGGAAGATGCCCGTCGCTGGCTGGAGGCTCTCGGCAACGATGAACTGGAGCTCTTGCGTGATCGTTTTCGCGCCCGCCGGCAGCGCACGAACGTGGAGAAGGACTGGTAGGATGGAGCAAGGTGTCGCAAGACGATCCGGCCGCCGGACAGGGAACGATCGCCTGCCCGCGACGTGGTGCGATCGCCTGCGCCCGACCTGGCTCCTCGGTCTCCTCTGCTGTCCGGCTCTCCTCTGCTGCCTGTCCGAGACGGCCCACGCGGCGACCACCATCGAGGCGACGCTCGACCGCGAGACGGTGGCACTGAACGGCCACGTCACACTGACAGTCACCGTCTCGGGCCCTGCCGCAGAGACCGAACCGACGCTGCCCGACCTGCCGGAGTTCGGTGTCGTCTCGGCCGGCGTCTCTCACGTGCAGTCCTGGGTCAACCTGAGGGGCACGACCTCGTTGATCTACAGCTACCGCCTGTTCCCGAAGCGGACCGGCACGCTGACGATACCGCCGGTCGTGCTGGAACAGAATGACGAACGTTTGACGACGCACCCGCTGACGATCCAGGTGGTCGGAGCGGCGCCGAACCAGCCGCCGGCAGC
>PIVZ01001354.1 GCA_003354045.1 bacterium | reverse complement strand
CGTCGAGAGTGGACATGGCGACCTTGAAACTCTTGCCCTCGGCGCCGAGCAGCTGATCCGCCGGCACGCGAACGTTGTCGTAGGCGAGCTGGGCGGTGTCGCTGGCCCGGATGCCCAGCTTCTCCTCCTTGCGGATGACGCTGAATCCCTCGCGTTCCTTCTCGACGATGAAGGCGCAGATGCCCTTGTGCTTGAGCTCGGCATTGGTCTGGGCGAAGACGATCATGGTGTCGCAATTGGCGCCGTTGGTGATGAAGTTCTTCATCCCGTTGATGACCCACTCGTCGCCGTCCTTCTTCGCGGTCGTCGCCTGCGCCGCGGCATCGGTTCCGGCACCCGGTTCGCTCAGACAATAGGCGCCCAGCTTCTGTCCACTGGCCAGGGGCGCGAGGAACTTCTGCTTCTGCTCCTCGGTGCCGTAGGTGTCCAGGGGCCAGCACACCAGGCTGTTGTTCACCGACATGATCACGCCGCAACTGGCGCACGCCTTGGAGATCTCCTCCTCGGCCAGGATGTAGCTGACCATGTCCATCCCCGCGCCACCGTACTCGGTGGACACGTTGATGCCCAGGAAGCCCAGCTCGGCCATCTTCTTGACGACCTCGGCGGGGAAGCGCTCCTCGTGATCGATCTCCGCGGCGATGGGTGCGATTTCCCGTTTGGCGAAATCGGCGGCCGCGTCACGGATCA
>PIVZ01000643.1 GCA_003354045.1 bacterium | reverse complement strand
TCAGCGTGTCGAGATCCTGCAGGCTCATACGCTCCCGGATCGCGCGCTCCATGCGCAGCAAGCCGATACGGTACTGGTTCTCGACCAGCTCGCCGACGGTGCGCACGCGTCGGTTGCCCAAATGGTCGATGTCGTCGATCGCGCCATTGCCGTTCTTGAGCAAGATCAAGTAGCTGACGACCTCGAGGATGTCCTCGCGGCGCAGCGTCCCTTGCTCCAGAGGAACCTCGATGCCGAGCTTGTGATTGAGCTTGAGGCGTCCGACTGCCGAGAGGTCATACTTATCGGAGTTGAAGAAAAGGTCGTTGAAGAACGATGTGGCCGTCTCCACGGTGGGAGGATCGCCGGGACGCAGGCGGCGGTAAATGTCGACTATCGCCTCTTCGTTAGTCGCGACCTTGTCGAGTAGTAGCGTATTGCGCAATGACGGCCCGCGGTTGAGCTCGTCGATATAGATGAGATCGAGATCGTCGATCTTGGCATCACGGATCCCGTCGTAGAGCTCGGCCGTGATCGTGCCGTTGCACTCCACCAGGATCTCGCCGGTCTTGGGATCCACTATATCGTGGGCGGCGATTCCGTCTATGACCTCGTCCACCGAGATCGGGATCTCCTCGACACCGGCCGCCTCCAGCTCACGCAGGGCCTTGCGCGTGAACTTGCGCCCCTCCTTCACGATTACGTCGCCGGTCTCCTGATGGCGGACCTCACGCGTGGCCTTGCGGCCCTCCAGCGTCGCGCGTTTGAAGAGCTTGTAGGCCTTGCGGCCGTCGAGCTTCACCTGGTCGACCGGGTAGAAGTAGTTGAGCAACTCCTCCGCGCTCATTCCCAGCGCCCGCAGGAGGACGGTCGCAGGGAACTTTCGCCGTCTGTCGATACGAACGTAGAGAATATCCTTGGCGTCGAACTCGAAATCGAGCCAAGAGCCGCGGTAGGGAATCACCCGCGCATTGAACAGCAGGCGGCCGCCCGCCGACGTGCGCCCCTTGTCGTGGTCGAAGAAGACGCCGGGAGAACGGTGAAGCTGGGACACGATGACCCGCTCAGTGCCGTTGACCATGAAGGTCCCGTGCTCCGTCATCAGCGGAATCTCGCCGAAGTAGACTTCCTGCTCCTTGATGTCCTTGAGCGTCTTGGCCTGGGTATCGGGATCGACGTCCCAGGTCACGAGCTGCACGGTCACCTTGAGAGGAGCCGAATAGGTCATTCCACGTTGGTGGCACTCGTCGGTGTCGTACTTCGGATCGCCTATCGCGTAGCTCACGAAGTCGAGCTGCGCCGTGCCCGTGAAGTCGGTGATCGGGAAGACCGACTTGAAAACACCCTCCAGCCCGGTCCTGTCTCGCCCCTCCGGACTATGGTCTCGCTGAATGAGGTTCTCGTAGGAGCGGCGCTGAATGTCGATAAGATTCGGAACGCTCAGCACTTGCCGGAGCTTCCCGAAGCTACCTCTCAACCTGGAATTCTCAGTGACTCTCGCCATCTTGACCTCTCGACTCTCGTCGTTTCGAGCGAACCGTCCACATGGTGGCAACGCGCGGCGCGCGCCCCGCTACTTGAGTTCGACCGAGCCTCCGGCCTCCTCGATCTGGGTCTTGGCAGCCTCCGCCTCTTCTTTCGGAACCGCCTCCTTGACCGACTTCGGCGCACTCTCGACGAGATCCTTGGCCTCCTTGAGACCGAGCCCCGTGAGCGCGCGTACGACCTTGATCACCTGAATCTTCTTCTCACCGAACGACGTAAGAACGACGTCGAACTCGTCCTTGACCTCATCTGCCGCCTCGCCGCCGGCTGCCGCAGGTCCGGCGACCATCGCGACAGGCGCCGCAGCGCTCACACCCCATTTGTCTTCGAGCTCCTTGACGAGCTCGGCAATCTCCAGGACGGTCGCAGCCGATAGCTTCTCGATGATGTCCTGTCTTTCCTCAACGCTAAGACCCATTGTTTCCTCCCTGTTGCTCCCGGGTTTACACCCGCAGAAGTTCTCTGATTCGGTCGGTCCGTTTCCGCCGGCGGCAGGTTCCTGCCGCATGGTTCGATCACGTCCGCCCTGTTTGCAGCTAAGCCTGCTCCTCTTGCTGCCGGCGGCGCGCGTCCAACACCTGCGCCAGCTGGCTTGCCGGTGTATTCAAAAGGCGCACTAGCTGCGTCGCCGGCGTCATCAGCAGGGCAAGCAGCTGAGCACGGAGCTCGTCGCGTCCCGGCATCTTCGCCAGTTCCTTGACTCGGTCCGGTTCGAGCAGCTCGCCTTCGAACACTGCGCCCTTCAGCTCGAGGGCCTCTGTGCTCTTGGAAAAGTCCTGGACGACCTTGGCAATCGCAACGGGATCTCCGTAGCCGAAAGCCAGCGCGGTCGGTCCTACGAGCATGCCGTCGATTACCGCGCTCGGCGTGTCCTGAACCGCACGGCGGGTCAGGGTGTTCTTGGCCACGACCAACTCGCCCTCGGCGGCGCCCAGCTTGCGGCGGAGATCGGTGATCTCCGCCACTGTCAGCCCACGGTAATCGGCCAGAATGGCGATCGGTGCCTTGCCGAACTTGGCCGCCAGTATCTCGACGACTTGTACCTTTTCGCTATGCTCCATCAGGCTTTCCCATTCTTCGTGTTGCGCCGAGCCCGCAGGCCCCGTCGCTCTTTTCCTAAACCGCCGTCTTGAGATCGGCCGCGTCTATCGCGATGCCAGGCCCCATCGTCGCCGAGACGGCGGCGCCCTGGAGATACAGGCCCTTTGAACTGGCCGGTCGCGCCTTCATGAGGCTGGCGACCACTGCGCGCGCGTTCTCGGCAAGTTTTTCCGGTCCGAACGAGGCCTTGCCGATCGCCACGTGGACGATGCCTGCCTTTTCGACGCG
>PIVZ01001353.1 GCA_003354045.1 bacterium | reverse complement strand
GCCTGCGGCTCCGACGCGTAATGCCGCAAATCGGCGCCGAACGCCTCGGCTCCGGAAGTGGCCGGATCGATCTTGACGAGCGAAACCTCATGCACCGCCGAATCCAGGTTCCCCAAGGTCAGTTCCTGGCGGCTCAGCAGCAGGGTATCGCCGGAACCGCCCTGCGGATCGGCGACCTCGATGGTGCCGGGGGTTTCGCCAAAGGCCAGCGAATCGAGGCCGGAAAAGAGCACCGCGACCGGCCCGGCAAAGTCGAGGCTCGCCGCCGCGAAGGGCCAGAGAATCCAGTAGGCTTCCCCGGCGCTCATCGTGTCGGTTTCGTAATCCACGGCATCCCACGCCCCGGACCCCGAATCGAGCCGGTAGATCAGGTAGGGATCGGTCGTATCCTCATCGAGCCGGCTTCCGGCGAAGAATTCCTCGAAGGTCGGGTTGCCGAGCAGCCCGAAGCCGAGCAGGTTATAATTGCGCGGCGTCCACGACGGCGTAAAGAACGAAACCTCGCCGCTCACCTCCAGCGTTCCGGCCGGTTCGCCCTCCTCAAGCACATCATCGCTGACATGCACCAGATAGGCCTGATTGCCCTCGACGGGATAGATGTCGTTCTCGCCCGAACCGGGGTTGCGGTACCACACCACCCAGCCCGCCTGATTGAAGAGGCTGGAAGGATCGTCGACATATTCCACCGTCC
>PIVZ01000642.1 GCA_003354045.1 bacterium | reverse complement strand
CGATGCTCACCACGCCGCCCGTCCCCTGACCCAGGCGCGCGATCTTGCTCTTGATCAACGCCACTTCGCTGTCACGCCCGACCAGCTCGGAAGACAGGCCGCTGCCCGCGCCCGGCGCCCGCCTGTGCGGATGTTCCACACCGGACATCAGCTTGTAGGCATGCACGCGCTCGCCGACCCCTTTGAGTGAAAGCGGCCGCAGCTTTCGGTATTGGAACTCCTCACTCGTGCATTGCTGCGTGGCCTCACCGACGAAGATCTCGCCCTCCTTTGCTGCACCCTGGAGCCTGGCTGCAAGATTCACGGTCGGCCCCATCACCGTATAGTCGCGTTTCACCTTGCCGCCGATGTCGCCCGCAACAACCAGGCCGCTGTTGATTCCGATGTGTATGCCGAGTGGATGCGGAGGATTGTACTCGTCGTTGAAGCGGCTGAGAGCCTTGCGGATCTCTATGGCGGCGTTGACCGCGTGCTTCGGAGTGTCTTCCATCGCACGTGGCGCGCCGAAGACCCCCATCACGCAGTCCCCCACGAACTTGTCCACGGTTCCGCCGTGGCTGGTCAGCACTTCCTCCATGATCTCGAAGCAGGCGTCCATGAGCCCGTGAAGGTCTTCCGGGTCCATCTGTTCGGCGATAGCTGTGAAACCCGAGATGTCCGCGAACACCACGGTGGCCTGGCGCCGGTCGATGGAGTTGCCTCTTTTCGCTACGTCGGCCACTTGACGAGGCCCGGCCAGAGGGTCGGATGCGGAGCTTGCTGCCCGTGCCGGTCCAGGCTCGACATCTCGGCCACGGCCCCTCTCTCAGCCGCGTGGGACCGGCGTGGAGAGCTGCTTCCCGATAGACCGCTGAGAGAGGTCGATCCAGCCAAAGTCTACGCCATTGTTCCCGTATGGCCAACAATCCCGTAATCTCGACCAGTATCGAGATGCCGGCCGAACGACTATCGCACGAACGACGAGGGGTGTTCCTGGCCGCACCGGTCCTGTTGTCGGCGCTGCTCTTCATCGCCTGCTTCCCGCCCTGGCACCTGCGCGGGCTTGCGTGGGTGTGCCTGATACCTCTGCTCGTATGTCTGCAAAAGGCCCGGCTGCCCACCGCTGTCGCTCTGGCTGGCGCGTGGGGGATGATCGCCGCCTACGGCGTCACGGATTGGCTGCCTGAAGCACTGTCTGTCTACTACCAGCAGCCATTATGGTTGGGCATGGGATTGTTCCTGGCCGCTTCGGCGCTCATGGGTGCGGCCGACTACATGGTCTTCGCCGGGTTCTACTGGTGGGCGGCCAGACGAGGAATTAGATTCGTTCCGCTCTTTGCCGGAGCTGCCTGGGTCGTCGCCGAACTGGGACGCTCGCGATTGTTCACGGGGAACCCTTGGGGATTGATCGGCTACTCGCAACTCGGTCTGACTGCCTCGGCGATGGATGCGGGGTTCATCTCCCCGTTCGTGGCGGTAGCAGAGCGCGTAGTTCAGGTAGCCGATGTGGCCGGCGTTTACGGAATCGGTTTCGTCATCGTCGCCGTCAACGCCTGGCTCGCCGACATCGGGCTCGCGCTGGTCGCCCGGCAACGCATGAGACGAGTGTGCATCGACGGCGCGTGCGTCATGGCCGTGCTTGCGGCCTGTCTCGCATACGGTCAGCTGCGAATTTCACAGCCTCCGGGTGGCTCCGGGCCACCGGTCGAAGTCGCGATCATACAGGGCAACCTCGATCTCGGTGCACGCTGGAACAGCTCGATGTACGGCCGCAACCTCGATACCTATCTGCGACTCACCCAACAGGCCGTGAGCACCGGTGAGCCCAAGCTGGTCGTCTGGCCGGAGAATGCCATGACGTTCTTCGTGGATGACGAGCCCGCCTACCGATACGCGATAGCACGGGTCACGATGCCGGCAACAGTACAACTCGTGGCCGGCGCGCCGCGCTATGAGAACTCCGAGGCGCCGGTATTTCACAACAGCGCGTTCTTGCTCGCACCGAGCGGCGCGACCCTGGCGCACTATGACAAGGAGCATCTGCTGCCTTTCGCCGAGTACTTTCCATTCCACAGTGTCGAGTATCTGCAACGTTCGTTCGGGCGCGTCCGCGAGTTCACTCCGGGTGAGCAAACGGCTCCGCTTCCCACGGTCGCCGGCAAAGCAGGAATACTCATCTGCAACGAAGCCATGTTTCCGAGGATAGTAGTCGGTCGTATGCGCGACCGAGTTGACGTGCTCATAAACCTCTCCAATGACAGTTGGGTGGCAAGCCGCGAGTTCGCAGAGCATCAGTTCAACATGGTGTCGCTGCGCGCCGTCGAACACCGGCGTTACATGATTCGCTCATCTACTTCCGGCCCCTCGGCCATCATCGATCCGCTCGGCCGTGTCGTCGTACGCACCAAACCATTCACCGCCGATACGCTGTCGGGGCAGGTTCGCCCATTAACGTATACGAGCTTCTACTCACGCCATGGCGACCTGTTCGCATTCCTCTGCCTGGCGCTCGTGGTCCTGCGATGCCTGGCCGCGTTGTCGGCGAGCCGCCGACCGCCCGCGGGTCGCGACCGTAGCGAGAACGCATGACGGTCAAGCGCACCTTCGTGATCGTTACGGTAGTGGTCATCGGCTTCTTCGCCGCCCAGGCCGCACGCGACCGCCTCGGCATCGAGTTTTCTCCGGAATCGATTCAAGGCTGGGTAAAAAGCCTCGGTTGGAAAGCGCCGGCGACTTACCTGCTGCTGGTCACTTTTCGTCATGCCCTCTTTCTTCCGTCCATGGTGATCCTGCCGGCCGGCGGCGTGTGCTTCGGCGCCGCCCTCGGGACACTGCTCGGCTCCGTCGGAATGATAGCGACCGGCTTGGGGGAGTCT
>PIVZ01001352.1 GCA_003354045.1 bacterium | reverse complement strand
GAGTGCAACCGCCCCCAGACCACGCTCGAGGGTCTCTCTTCGCTGATGCCGGTTTTCAAGCCTGAGGGCGGGACGGTTACGGCGGGCAACGCCAGCCAGTTGAGCGACGGCGCCTCCGCAACGGTGCTGATGTCGTCCGAGCGCGCCAAGGAACTCGGTATACAGCCTCTGGGCATCTTCCGCGGTTTTGCCGTTGCAGGTTGCCGGCCTGAGGAAATGGGCATAGGCCCGGTTTTCGCGGTGCCGAAGCTTCTCGCCCGTCAGGGCCTCAAGATCGAGGATATCGACATCGTCGAGCTGAACGAGGCTTTCGCCGCGCAGCTGCTGTACTGCACGCGCGAGCTCGGTATCACCGACGAACAGATCAATCCCAACGGTGGCGCCATAGCCATAGGTCATCCCTACGGAATGACGGGCTCGCGCATGGTCGGCCACCTGCTCTACGAACTGCGCCGTCAGAAGAAGAAGCTGGGCTTGGTTACCATGTGCATAGGCGGCGGCCAGGGTATGGCTGCACTTTTCGAGGCTTGTTAAGAGGCCCCGTCGGCCGGGCGAGCCCTTGTCCGCTAAACTTGTTCTCATAGCCGGCTCGCACAGCGCCGACCGCTCGGTTGCGCTCGTCGGCCTGCTCGACGAGTGCATCGCGACGAGCGGCTGGTCCGAGCGGCTCAAACTGGTCCTGGCCGGCTTC
>PIVZ01001351.1 GCA_003354045.1 bacterium | reverse complement strand
GCGATCTTCTGGCCCCTCATCGAGCTGATCGCCACGACGTCGATCGCACTCATCCTCTGGTTCGGAGGCAAGTGGGTGCTCGAGGCGCGCTTCGATAGCGCCTTCTTCAGTGAGGACTTGCTCTCGATAGCGGACGACATGGGCGTCGAATTCAGCTGTTCGGTGCCATTCGCGCGCTTTCCTGAGTTCAAGGGCCGGATCGAGAAGTGGGTGCGCTGGACGAGCATCGACGAGGAGTTGTCCTGCTTCGAGGCCTCCTGGAAACCCGCGAGCTGGAAGCGCGGTTACCGGATCATCTGCGTCCGCCGTCGACGACGAGAGCAAGTCAAGGGGCCGCTTCAGCTGCACCTGTTCGAGCCCGTCAGTCATACATTCGAGTACACGGTGGTTGTGACGAACAAGGCGGCCGCTGCCCGTGCCGTCGTGCTCTTTCACCACGGCAGAGGTGCGCAGGAGAAGATCTTCGGGGAAGGCAAGCAGCACGCGGCCCTGGATCTCATCCCGACCAAGCACCGCCTGGGTAACCAGGCGTACACCATCGCCGGCATGCTGGCACACAACCTTGCCCGTGAACTCCAGATGTCGACGCGGCCCGCTGATCGGGCCACGCTGCCCAAACGCACGCCGAGATGGCGCTTCAAGGCCCTTGGTACCCTGAAGCAGTTCATCCTGCACCGAGCTGCCATTCTCTC
>PIVZ01000641.1 GCA_003354045.1 bacterium | reverse complement strand
GCCGGCATCCAACTCCAGTATGAGAACGTCGGCCACTCCGGGCGCCCCGGGGTCGCGGAATTGAATGTCGTCCTCTCCCCCGATCAGCTCGTACAAGGCCCCCCGCGTGGTCTCGCTACGAACCTCCAAATCTACGGATACCGTTACCGCCATAGCCGCGACCTTCTAACGCGTCCGGCGGCAACTGCAACCCCGCGGGGGGTCGATGATCCCGCCATCGTCCACACGCCTTTCACCACCACTGCCGCCTGATTCTCGAGTGTGACGATGAGACCGCCGCCGCCCTCAACGGCCTTCCGCACCAACCGGGAAACCGCCCTGAGCCGGGAGAAGCCAAGCTGCTCCCCCGTACCGGGCTTTCCGTCTCCTTTCATGGCTCATGGTCCCTGGATCACTTGATTTCAATGACCGCAGGGGTGGCCTCTTGCTCTTTCACATCGAACGAGTTCCGGTAGCTCTCGATGGCTATCGTCGCCGCCGTCCCGTCCAACTCGGCAGGCGGCGTCATATCCTCACCCGCCCGGGGGTTAAGAATTTGGGCAGCCAGGTCCGCTCGCACTGCGTCGCCAAAATTCTCGCTAAGGGAGTCGGCGCCGCCACACCCGCCGACAAACACGGCCGTCAGGGTTACCAGCACCGCCACCCGATCCAATCTCAAGCCTCTCATCATTCCCTTCCCTACGGCTCTACGTGGCCGAATTCGCCATCGAGCGTCTCTTCGATGGTAGCAGGTTCAGCACCACTGCCCCACCCTGGCAGCTGGAAGCTGTCGTTTTCGCCTACCTCTATCTTTCCCATGAGATAGAAGTCGAGGTCGTCGGGCTCTCCGACGCCGTCTGTCGGAAGCCTGACCTTGGTCGGATCGATCGGTTTCACGAGACGCGGTGTCACTATGATGATCAACTCCGACTCGTTCTTCTGGAACTCCGAGCTGCGGAACAGGGAGCCCAACACCGGTACGTCGCCCAGCAACGGGAACTTCGAGACCTTCTCACGTACGTCCTCGCGAATCAGGCCGGCGATCGCGAAGCTCTGACCGTCGGCAAGCTCCACCACTGTGGAGGCACGTCGTGTCGTGAGTGCCGGGATCACGAATCCCTGTATGACTATCGCCCTCGTAAAATCGAGGTCGGATACCTCGGGCTGAACCTTGATGCTGATCAGATTGTCGGTCAGCACGGTCGGGGTAAACGTCAGGCCGACACCGAACTTCTTGAACTCGATGGTAATCGTCCCGAAGGTCTGCGGAATGGGGAACGGGAACTCACCGCCCGCCAAGAAACTCGCCTCCTGGCCGCTGAGCGAGACCAGAGTCGGCTCGGCAAGAACCTTTACGAGGCCGTGTTCTTTGAGCGCATCGATGAACGCCGTCCAGTCCGCACCGCCGGTTTGCCAGCGGAGAATGGTGTTGATCGACAAGGGCACGATGCCGAACGGGGTCTCCTGCAAATCGGTCGGGAAGTTATTGGGCATAATCACCGCGTCTCGCGGTGCAACGACCCCGGCCAGGTCGTTCAATGTGGTAAGCCCGAAGTCGGAGCCGTTGTTGCCCACGTAGGAGAGGTTGACCCCCAATCTCCTGATCAGGTCCCGGCTCATTTCGGCCACGCGCACCTCGAGCATCACCTGCTGGACACCACCCACCCTGAGCAGGTTCACCACCTTCTCGGGTGCGTAGGCCTCAGCCACAGCAACTACACGCGTAAGCTTCACCGCACTGGAAATCGCACCCGAGAGCGCGATGTGGTCATTGGCGGCCACCACCTTCAGGTGCTCCTCTTCCGGGAAAAGCTTGTGAAGCTGTTCCTTGAGGTCGGCCAGGTCGGCCTGCACGCGGATATCGAAAACCGTGTGGACTTCGTCATTGACTCCCCAAAGCGTCAGGTTGGTCCCTCCCATCGTCTTGCCCGTCAGGTATATCTGACGGGGCGAGAGCACCGCCGCATCCGCGATCTCCGGGTCCGCCAGAGAGGCGCGCGCGATGGCCACCGGACTCTGGATAACGATCGACTTGCCGACCGTCAGCTCGAGCCTCTCTGAATCAATAACCCTCGCCGGCTGCCGGCCCGCAACCGGGGCCGCCACCGCGAGAAACACCACCACTGCCACCACCGACATCACGCAGGGGGTCACAAAACTTTTCATCGTAGCGTGCCGCATTCGCCTACTCTCCTGGTTTCCTCTTCCTTGTAACAGCGCTGCACCGCTGATCCGGCAGATCAGAACGTCACCGACGAGCGCGTGCCGCCTTTGATGAGCTCGACCGTATGCCCCTTCCGCTTCCCTTCTTCCGGCGCGCCCGACTTGAACGAGGCCAACAGCGAGTCGACGTCGGCGCCAGGCGTCAGATAGGGCTCGTTGTTGAGCGGGTGACGCAGTGCCAATCGGAAGCTCCCCTCTGAAGCCGCAAGGGCGAGCTTCTCGCCATCCTCGGGCGCCACCTCCAGGGTGATCACCTTCACCGGCCGGGGCTCGTCGTCCATGCCGACTCGTACCATCTCGGTCCCGATGGCCAGCACGAGTGTATTCGACATCACCAGTTTCGCCATAGCCTGCTTATCACCGCGACTGTCGATGGTAACGAAGAGGTCCACCCTATCGCCCGGCTTGACGAACCCGGCAACACCTATCTCGTCGTCCACCCGCACCGCCATCGCCCGCATCGACGGGTCCATCACCGCCGCGACACCTCCGACGGTCGAGTCGATCGGCGCGAGCTTGGCCTCGAGTAGAGGTTCGTTTTGAGCTACATCAGATCTCAAGAACCTGCCCTCTATCTCGGTCAAGTCCTCTATGTAGCCATCCGCGAGATAGTCGCTCGGGAATGGCACCAGCGCGACCATGTCATCGCTACGCT
>PIVZ01001350.1 GCA_003354045.1 bacterium | reverse complement strand
AGCCTGGGGACGGTTCTTCCGCGGGCGATGCGTGAAGTGATCACGGACTCGGAGCCGGTCGTCGACCGATCCACCGACCGTCTGCTCGGCAAGGTAGCGATGCTGGCGGCAATCCCCATGATCGCCGGCTTCCTCCTGGCTCTCTGGGCGCTCTTGATCGCGCGGAAGGCAGTCGGGCGCTAGAGCCGCTTCTTCCGATTCATCTTCCCGATCGCCGCCAGCCGTTCCGGCGTGAATCCCTCGCGTTCGAGTATCCCCAGGATGAATGCGGACTTCCCCTCTACGTACGCGTCGATGTCTTCCGTATGCTCCTCGGCGAGCCGGCGCTTGAGATCTGCGTACTCGCGCAGAGCGACCGGGTTGGCGCGCAGGTACTCGCGGAGGGTGAGGTGGTTCGCCAGCGCCTGACTGCCAGGAGGGCACAGATAGAGGTGGTGCCGCGGCGTTTCCGCGGGCGAGGAGAACGCTTCGCGCTGTGGAATCCCAAGATCCCCCTTGTGCCTGTATCCAATCCCGGCGAGCCGCTCGATGGCGTTGGCCATATGCTCCTCGGCAACGACTGCGTCCATGTCGACGACTGGTTTTGCTGCGAGCCCGGGTACCGCTGTGCTGCCGACGTGCTCCAGGGCGAGCAGTAGTTCTCCGAGTGCAGCGCGGATCGGTTCACACAGGGCGAGGAACTGGGAAGACCAC
>PIVZ01000640.1 GCA_003354045.1 bacterium | reverse complement strand
GGTTAGAGTGACTCATTCACACGGCACACGCGGGGATTTCTTCCATGACAGAGCGTGGCGAAGGTGGCGCCGCTGGTGAGCGGGGCCTGGCTGCAGCGGGGGCCGGAGCCCTCGATACAGCGAAGAGGCGACTGCGCGATCAGGCTGCCGGCGCCGTTGCTCGCTTGAAGCGCGACGAACGAACGAGACACGACTCTGCGATCTGCGAATACCTGTGTTCGACTGATGCTTACAAGTCTGCCGAGCAAGTTTTCCTGTATGTTGCGCTCGATGACGAGGTGGCTACCGGTCCGTTGATGGAGCGGGCCGCCGTGGATGGTAAGACCTTACTGTTACCGGTGACGGACCTTGCCGACTGGACGTTGCGGTTCGTGTCCTGGCGACCTGGGGAGCCTCTCGAGCGTGGCGAGGCCGGTGTGCTTGAGCCGGTAGCGGGGGAGTCTCCCACCGAACGGCAGGCACTGAGCGTGATTCCCGGACGTGCCTTCGATCTCGACGGCTACCGGCTGGGAAGAGGCCGCGGGTGCTACGATCGCTGTCTTTCCTATCTGGGCTCCCTCGGGCCGACCATGGGTGTGGCCTACGGATGTCAGCTCTTCGCCGAGGTGCCCCGCGGGGGACATGACCGGCCGGTCGAGGCCCTGGCAACCGAGAGCGGCTTGATCGTGGTAGGGATGGGGCGGTCCTGAGTCGCAATCCGGTGCGGATTCCGGTGGCGGTGCGATTGTACGGGGAATCGACATCGGCTAACCGAGACGGGCGGCTTGCGGGCTTTCATGGCCGGCGGCGGCCTGGAGCAACACTATCAAGGTCGAGGAACAGCTAGAGCTGATTCGCCGTGGCGCGGTCGAGATCATCAGTGAGACCGAGCTACGCAGCAAGCTTGAGACCGGTATACCGCTGCGCGTGAAGGCCGGGTTCGATCCCACCGCCGCCGACCTTCATCTCGGCCACACGGTTCTTTTGCAGAAGCTCAGGCATTTCCAGCAACTCGGACATCACGTGGTCTTTTTGATCGGCGACTTCACGGCCCGCATTGGCGATCCGAGCGGCCGCTCCGAGACCCGGCCGATGCTTTCCCGCGAGGGGATTGAGGCGAACGCAGAGACCTACCAGGAGCAGGTGTTCAAGATCCTCGAGCGCGACAAGGTCGAGGTCCGTGCCAACAGTGAGTGGATGGACGCCATGACCAGCGCCGACCTCGTTCGCCTGGCGGGCGAATATACGGTTGCGCGGATGCTCGAGCGCGACGATTTCAGCAAGCGCTATCAAGGTGGTCTCCCGATAAGCATTCACGAATTTCTGTATCCGCTGGTCCAGGGCTACGACTCGGTGGCCCTCGACGCCGACGTGGAACTGGGCGGTACCGATCAGAAGTTCAATCTGCTGGTCGGCCGGGATCTGCAGAGGAGGAGAGGCCAGACCCCCCAAGTGGTCATCACCATGCCGCTGCTTGAAGGCGTCGACGGCGTACAGAAGATGAGCAAGTCGCTCGGCAACGCGATCGGCATAAGTGACGATCCCGCGGACATGTTCGGCCGTGTCATGTCCGTCTCGGACGATCTCATGGTGCGCTACTACGAACTCCTGAGCGATGTATCCACTGCGCGCCTGGGGGAAATCCGCGCCGGAGGCATCCATCCGATGGAGGCCAAGAAGGAGTTGGCCGCGGGAATAGTCTCTCGCTTTCATGGTGAAGAGGCGGCCGGGCGGGCTGCCGACGAGTTCGAGCGGCGCTTTCAGAAGGGCGGATTGCCCGATGAGGTGCCGCTGAGCGAATGGCAGGGCGACGGCGAGGCTGTATGGATTTGCCGGTTGCTCAAGGATTCAGGGCTGGCCAAGTCCCATGGCGAGGCCAAACGGCTGGTGGGACAGGGCGCCGTGCGCCTCGACGGCGATAGGGTCACGGACCCGGACTTGGAGGTGGCGGCCGAGGGCTCGGTCCTCGTGCAGGTGGGCAAGCGGAGGATAGTGCGGATCCGCTTCGGTGAGGCGGAGGCCTGAGGGAGCGGGTGCCGTCATCCCGGGCCGGGCACGCGCTGCCGCTGTGCACAGATTGCCTGCTCGGTCGGCGAAAGTGAGCGGATGGCTTGACACCCACAGGGGACTTACCTATATACCGTGGGCTCGCCACGGGCGTGCCAGGTCTTTGAAAGCTGAATAGTGTCGGACTCAGCCGTCTTCGGACGGTGAGAGAGAGTGTGATGCGAATGCATCGGAGCGGACCCTGTCCGGTTTGAAGCTGTGGGCGGCGCCTTCGGGTGTCGTTTGCAATCCAACTGGAGAGTTTGATCCTGGCTCAGAACGAACGCTGGCGGCGTGCCTAACACATGCAAGTCGAGCGAGAAAGCCCCTTTCGGGGGGTGAGTACAGCGGCGCACGGGTGAGTAACACGTAGGTAACCTACCCCTTAGTCTGGAATAACTAGAGGAAACTCTAGCTAATGCCGGATAAGACCACGGCTTCTTCGGGAGCTGCGGCCAAAGATGGCCTCTTCTTGAAAGCTGTCGCTATAGGATGGGCCTGCGGGTCATTAGCTTGTTGGTGGGGTAACGGCCCACCAAGGCTGTGATGACTAGCTGGTCTGAGAGGATGATCAGCCACACTGGGACTGAGACACGGCCCAGACTCCTACGGGAGGCAGCAGTGGGGAATATTGCGCAATGGGGGAAACCCTGACGCAGCGACGCCGCGTGGGTGATGAAGGCCTTCGGGTCGTAAAGCCCTGTCGTGGGGGAAGAAACAGTGGTCGGTTAATACCCGGTCGCCTTGACGGTACCCCACAAGAAAGCACCGGCTAACTCCGTGCCAGCAGCCGCGGTAATACGGAGGGTGCAAGCGTTATTCGGATTTACTGGGCGTAAAGG
>PIVZ01001349.1 GCA_003354045.1 bacterium | reverse complement strand
TTCCGGCGCGCTTGGAGCCGCGTTGCGCGACGGCCTTGTCAGCGCGGGCAAGGCGGAACTCGCACGAAGAGCGGATGAGCTTCTCGGTGGCAAGCTGTCTGAGGATGTGCCGGGCCTGGAAGGGGGGACCGGAGCGCTCGGTGATCTACTCGGAGGTAAGAAGGACGAACCCACCGAGGAGTCGGCCGGCGAAAAGAGCGCCGGCGAAAAGAGCGGCGGCGAGGACGTGGCCGAGCAGGCAAAGGACGCTCTCGGCGGCTTGTTCGGCGGCAAGAAGAAAGAGGACAAGAGCGACGATTAGTGCTCAGGCACTCCGTGCGTCGGTTGATCAGCGTCCGTTGCGACGTCTCGTTCGTTTGACCGTGTCGTTGTCAGGGTGTCGCGCGCCGCTACACGGACACTCGTGATCAAGGCAGTTTCATGTTCGGCCGTGGGCTGGCACGTTTCCTCTTCATCCTCGTCAAGCCACTGCTCGCGAATATTGAGGAACGTCTCGGCAGAGCCGAGGAAGACCTCAACGATTCGTGGATCGAGCTGTGTGCCGGACGCCGCTGCGATGACCGCGCTGCACACCTCGTGGGAACACGAGGGCTTATACGTTCGTCGGCTTGCCAGCGCGTCGTAGATGTCGGCGACGGCCACGATTCGCGCCGCTAGCGGAATCTGCTCGCCCCCTAGACCTTCGGGGTACCCG
>PIVZ01001348.1 GCA_003354045.1 bacterium | reverse complement strand
CTCCCGAGTACATGAGCCCTGAGCAGGCGGACCTGACGGCGGAGGACGTCGACACGCGCACCGACGTCTACTCGCTGGGGGTGGTTCTCTACGAGCTACTGGCAGGTGCGCTGCCGTTCGATGCGAAAGAGCTCCGGCAGGCGGGATTCGAGGGAATCATCAGGCTGCTACGCGAGGAGGATCCCCCACGTCCGAGCACCAAGGTCTCATCGCTGGGAGAGTGGACGACGGAGGTGGCCCAGAATCGACGCACGGAGCCGCGGCGTCTGGTGAGTCACCTGCGTGGCGACCTCGACTGGATCGTGATGCGGTCGCTCGAGAAAGACCGTAACCGTAGGTATGGATCGCCGCAGGAGCTGGCCCAGGACATCGAGCGACACCTCAACCACGAACCGGTGCTCGCGGGGCCGCCGAACCCGATATACCGCGCGAGGAAGTTCGTCCGGCGCCACCGCGTCGGCGTCGGCTTCACGGCGACGATCGTGCTCGTCATTGTCGTAGGGTTCGCCTTGCTCACGGTTCAGAACGCGAGGATCGCCGCGGCGCGGGATGAGGCGGAGCTGGTGACGGCGACCTTGGAGGAGATGCTGGCCTCGGTGGACCCGACGAAGAGCGGTCGGGACGTCATGGTGAAGGAGATGCTCGACGAGACGGCGAAGACGCTGGGGGAGAAGTTCAAGGATCAGCCGTTGGT
>PIVZ01001347.1 GCA_003354045.1 bacterium | reverse complement strand
AAACACCCTGTATTCTGGGCGCTACGCAATGGTGAACATTGGTCTGGCTTGACCGTTCACGCAATAGATTTGGGCCTGGATACTGGTGATATTCTCTATCAGGTGAAGGTTCCTGTTTGCGTCTGACTCGTAGTCCTTGTAGACGTTGGGCAGGTTCAGGGACTCGGAGATGCGCAGGCTTTGGAGAAGATTCTCTTCCGCGCGATCAAGCTCCCGCAACTTTCGGCGGACGACACCAAGCTGGCGGTACGAGGCCGCCGCGTTGACTTGGTCCCCCATCTCCAGCCAGACGCCAAGACTCTCCTCGATCGACGCCACAGCCCGCCGCAGGTGGACGCCACGCGCCTCGGCGTCGCCGGCCTGCTCGGCGCGCGTCTGGTGGAGGATACCGACGTTCTGGGCGATCCCTCCCAAGTGATACCGGTCGTTCCTCTTCTCCGCCAGCTCACGGCTCCGCGAGTACCAGGCTTCGGCCGCGTCGAGGTGGCCGAGATCCTTCTCGGACGTACCGAGCGCATCGCAGGTCTGCATCTGGCCCCCGACGTCACCGGCCTGCTCGAAGAGGACGAGCGCCTTCTTGTAAAGCTCGACGGCCCGTCCGGGGTTGCCCGTCTCGCCCTGCATGATCGCCTGGTGCTGGAGGAACGTCCCCTGAAGTCCGAGGTCGCCAGCGGACCGGGCCGCGTCGAGCGCCT
>PIVZ01000094.1 GCA_003354045.1 bacterium | reverse complement strand
AACCGTGAAGCTTCGCTAGAGGCGGTGCATCGGATCGAAGAGGAATCCGGCAAAGGTGCGGCCTCGGAAATTGGCCTGGACCTCAGCTCCTTCGTTTCCGTGCGTGGGTTTGTCAAGGCAATCGAGGCCAAGGATGTCCCACTGCGCGCGCTCGTCTGTAACGCCGGGCTGCAAATGAAGAAGGGGCCGCAAGTGTCGGCGGATGGCTTCGAGCTCACGTTCGCCGTGAACCATCTCGGACACTTCCTGCTCACCAACCTGCTGCTCGAACGCCTGTTGGCGAACGCGCCTGCGCGAATCGTCATCGTTTCCTCCGGCGTGCACGATCCGAAATTGAGAACCGGGATGCCGAAGCCCGAGGTGACCGATCTGAAGACGCTGGCAGCGAGCGGCGGCACGCGCAAGGGTAAGTTCGACGGACGGCTTGCCTATGTGAACAGCAAGCTCTGCAACCTGTGGTTCACGTACGAGCTGGTGCGTCGGCTGGACGCCACGCGCTTATCGCATGGTGGGCGCGATCTTACCGTCAATGCCTATGATCCCGGCCTGGTTCCGGGCTCAGGTCTGGCGCGCGACTACCCGGCTGCGCTTCGTTTCATCTGGCACTGGATTCTCCCCGGGCTGGCCCGGGTGCTGACCCTCATGACCCCCACCATCAACCCGGCCGACAAGTCCGGCAAGGCGCTTGCGCGCCTGGTGCTCGACCCCGAGCTAGACTTCGTCTCGGGACAGTACTTTCCGTCGCACTCGCGTTGGCGAGTCGCGCCGTCGTCCGAAGCTTCTTACGACGCCGATCAAGCTGGCAAGCTCTGGGATGAGAGCGTTCGCATGACCGGCCTGGTATCAAAGGAGTCCCCGCTCCTCTGAACATCAAGCTGCCAGTCTTTGTGGAAAGCGGCCGTTCGCGACAAATCCCCTTGTTGAGCCTATACCAACGGTGATACCAGTAGGACCGAGGGTCGGAGCTTCCTCGCCACCAGCTACAGTCGTGTCTGACAGACGAGAAGCGGCACCGCGCTGCTGCCACGTTGGCCGCGCGCTGCTATTCGCTGCGCTGATCCTTGCCGTGATCGCGCTTCCCTTCGATTGCACCGAGAGCCGAGCGCAGGGCGCGCCTACTTCTTTTGCGGTGTCTTCTGCCGCGTCCGCACGGGCTCCGATGGCACTCGGCAACATTGGCTACTGGGCCTACCAGATCCAGGACATAACCGAGGACGGCGTGGTCCAGGCACTGGCAGATTCGCATTACGACATGCTGGTGCTCGAACCGACTCGGACCGATTGGTCCTCGGACGACAAGCTCTTCGACACCAAGGCCATGGTCACCCAGCTCAAGGCCAGCTTGGCCAGCGATGGCATTCACAACAAGCTGGTGCTTGCCTACCTCGATATCGGCGAGGCCGAGGATTGGCGCTGGTACTGGACCTGGTCCATGAGCTGGAACTGCAATCCCCCGCTGCCTCCCGGTTGGCCCGACTACATAATTGCCTGCGACCCCGATGGGTGGACGGGCAACTACCCCGTTGCCTACTGGGACGCAGACTGGAAAGACGTAATCATCTACGGGAACAACCAGAGCAGCAGTCCTTGGGGAGACTACAACAGCGTCATAGACGAGGTCATCAAGGATGGCTTCGACGGTATCTATCTCGATTGGGTCGAAGCATACGAGGATGACGACGTCATCGCTGCCGCTCAGGCCGCGGGCAAAGATCCGGACACCGAGATGATCGCGTTCATTCAGGAAATGAAGGCCTATGGAACGGCGCGCGACCCGGACTTCCTCATCGTTCAGCAAAACGCGGCCTCTCTGATCGACGGCAACCCCGGCCTCACCAGCGTTATCGATGCCATCGCCCAGGAAGCCATCTGGTACGACGGCGATGCCACCGACAACTGGTACGACGGCAACGGCTACGACTGGGAGAACGAGACCTCGCTGACCAATGAGTACAACGGCTACCTTGCCCAGTACCTCTCTGCGGGATTGCCCGTGTTCGACTGTGAGTACGCGCTCGACGACGCGAAGCCGGTTTACGCGAGCTCCGCTGCGGCGGGCTACATACCTTACGTCACCCGCCGCTCGCTCGGCTGGCTTACCACCACACCGCCGCCCGGCTATCTGTCGTCGCTGTGTGCGGCTACGCCCGAGGCTGGCTGCCGGCAGGCGGCTTCGGGCAAGGCTCGGTTACAGATCAAAGACGTTGCCGGTGGGGACCGAGACCAGATCAAGTGGAAGTGGACCGGGGCGGCGACGGTGAACTTTGGCGATTTCGACGACCCCGAGGGCGGCTCTGTGGATTACAGACTCTGCGTGTACGATTCTTCGGGCGGTCAGCAGCCGCTCGTCGAGTCGGCGGTGCTTACGGGAAGCGCCTGCGGTACGCGCTCGTGCTGGCGGGAGACGGGCGGCACTGGCTATAAGTTCAAAGACCGAACGGCGACCCCCGACGGTATCACTCAGATGAAGCTCAAAGAGGGAACCGCAGGCCGGGCGCGGGTGCAGGCGAAGGCCAAGGGCGTGAGTCTTGACACACCGTCGCCTCCGCTCACCCTTCCGGTTACCGTGCAGCTCCTCATCGACGACGGTGCCACCAGCGACTGCTGGCAAGCGACCTACAGCGATTTCCAGAGAAACGAGGCCGGCATTTTCAAAGCGCGCGGTCAGTAGGGTGTAACGTTCGGGGCGTCGGCAACGGCCGGCGTCGGATGGGCCCTGACAGCGTAGTGCGAAACGGCGCGTAACGACAAAGTTGCACGGGAAAAACGTGGGGTGGTACGCGTGGCTGCGGCAGCGGGAAGCGGCGCCGAGCGCATTTCCGTGCCGCGCGGTTCGCGATGTAAACACGGCCCCTGATAAACTGGCCGCCGTATGGTCATCATGCCTTGCTCGCGACCTGGATTGTCCTCGGCGCCCGGCCTGGGGATTGCCGCTGCTGCAGCTGCGATTGCCCTGTGGATTGGCGGGTGTTTCTCCGAGCCGCGCTTCCCGGCGCCGCGTCTCGTCTTGCTCTATGCCACCTGCTCGCTCAACAAGGACTTTCTGTCGCCGTACAACCCGTCCGTTTCTTACACGCCATCGCTGGATCGGTTCAAAGACCACGCACGCGTCTTTACCAAGCACCATACCGAGACCGGCCAGTCCGGCGTTGCGTTCGCTTCGGTCTTTACGGGAACGCAGGCCATGCATCACGGCATCTTCTATCACCCCAGACGCATGGCCGATGAGCGTTTGCTCATAACCGAAGCCTTCGATGCGGCGGGTTATGAGACGTTTGGACTTCTTGCTCACGTAATGGCTTCCGCAAAGCTGAATTACGCCCAGGGGGTTGCCGAGGAGAACTCACGTAAAGGGAGACTGGACGCGAAGAGCGAAGAGCTCGTCCGCGTTCTCCGACGCCTGCGAGAAGACCCCGAGTACAAAGCACTGATTGTAACGAACTTTGCCGTCACTCATGGCCCGTATTCCGCCCGGTGGCTGAAGCGATTCTGTGCCGAGTACCCCGCCGAATGCGAGGCCCGCAAAGACGTTGAGGATTTCGACAAGTACCAGCTCCTCTACCGGAAGAACCATCTGAAATTGTCGTGGGACTTCGAGAAGGCAGTCGAGGAACTCGAGCTTTCCGAGACGGACATAGAACGCCTCACCGAGGTCACCGAGCTGCTGTACAAGTCCAGTGTTTACGGCCTCGACATGTTGTTTGGTGCGGTCGTCGAGGCGATCGAAGAAAGCGGTTTGCTAGAGGAGAGCCTCATCGCCTTTACCTCCGACCATGGCGAGACGCACTACAGGGAGAACGCCTTCTTTCACTGGACACACGGCCGGCAGCTTTCTCCGCAGGACCTCAACGTGTCCTTCATGCTCTCGGGGCCGAGCAGCGGTGTACGACCCGGCGTCCACGATGCCGTCACGAGATCGATCGATGTATTCCCGACCTTGGCTGGCCTTTCGGGCGTCGCCGTCGGAGAGATCGACGGTTTTGGCGAAGATCTGACTCGATCGGTTCGGGGCCAAGAGCCACCGCCGGAGTTGCTCGCCTTCAGCCATACAGACCTCTTCACCAAAGGCCATTGGCGCCGCTACCGGAACTACGAGCAGCTGGCGCGCCTCTTCCCCGAGCCGCTACCGGAATTCATGTGGGTTGCTGTTCGCAAGGGTGACCTGTTCTTCAAGCTGCGCCGCACCGATGGCCTGCAGTGGCGGCCGTCGGTGTTCGACCTCGCGGTCGATCCCGGTGAGGGGCGAGACCTCTACGACGAGAGCAACAAAATGCACCGAGCCATGATCGAGGAACTCGAGGACTACAAGGCCGACTTGAAGGAGACTGGCTATACTACCGGCGGTGCTGTTCCGAAGAAGGAAGCTCTCGAGATGCTTAGAAGCCTCGGCTACATCAACTAGCCCGGGTGATCAGCCATCCGGAGACAGGATCACTCGTTTAGCCTCGAGGCCGATGCTCTTTTCCCGAGACCTGTGGGTAAGCTCTGCGGTCGGCGGCGGCAGCCGGGGCTGCCGCCGCTCGTCGTTTACGGATCACAGCCGGGGTCGGCCTCGTCGATAAGATCGTCGCAGTCGTTGTCGAGGCCGTCGCTGCAGGTTGGATCGCCGCTCGGCCCTTCGACACCGGCGGGATCCGGTGTGCAGGTGACGGGTTCTCCCAACAGGCACTTCGCCACAGTCACTAAGCATTCGCCCAAGCCACAGCTCTGCTCGCCGGGAAGCTCGGCTGCGCACGTCGGGCTGCAGCAGTCGTCGGCGTCATTATTACCGTCGTCACACGCCTCGCCGGACTGCAAGATGCCGTTGCCGCACACGGGAATGTCTCCCATGATACCGTCGGTGAGCTGCCCCACCTCGGCATTGAAACAGCTCTTGAGGCATTTGCGATCGACCACGCCGGCGTCGATGCAGACTGTGCAAGCGTCACCCACGACGGGAATCATTATGCCCGTCCCGCCCTCGCCGTCATCGACGGCTTGTTCGGCGACACACTTGTCTACCTTGTCGATCTTTTTCTTGGCGTCGTTGCTCCGGTCGGCGCGGCAGTCGACCGAGTCTGTCCCGGCGTCCACGCAGCGCTTTTGCACCAACTTCAAGCGTTTGCGTGCGAAACCCACAGCGCCTTTGCCGAACATCTTCTGGCACTTCTTCTGATCGCGCATGATGCCCGCCTCGTCCACTATCGCGAGGGCGCTGGGCGGGTCAGTCTGCTGATCGACTGCATCGTGGGCCAACGCAACGATCGCGGCGACGTGCTCGCCGGGGTCGCAGTCTGCGGGCTCGGGATCGGCGGTCTTGCACTTGTCGGCGATTTCGGGACCCTTCTTGAGTAGCAAGAAGTTGCACTTGTCTCGGTACTTGAGCTCCTTGGTGGCCCACTTCAAGCACTCCGTGTCGAGGCCGGCCACCGCCTTCGACTCCCGTACCGTCAAGTCGGGCAGGGAGACTAAGGCACTGGTGTCTATCTCAATAGCCGTCGCGAACGCGGTGAGCGCGCCGCTGGCGCTCACCGAGACGCCGTCGGTCCCGTTGGCCAAGACGCTCACGATGCAATCGCCGACGGGCCATTTGCCGCCGCCGCCTCGCTCGATCTTGAGCCCGACGCTCACGTCGCCGGTGTCCGGGTAAGCTCCGGTCAAGTCCGCGTTGTCGGCCGAGCTGGAGAGTATCTCGCACTTCTCGCCTTGGCCGGTCGGCTCCGCCGTGGCTCCTACGCTGACCGTCAAATCCTCCGGTCCTATGCCGGCGATCGGTTGGTCGAAAACGACCTGCCCCTGGAAATGCACGGTGCCGGTATAGAATTCGGCGTCAACGGCCGTCGGTCCTGAAAGAATAATGCCGGCCGCTAGTAGCAGCCATGTGCCCATCGCGACACGTGCGGACGTGTGCGAACGGTTTCGCGTGCGCGCTTCTTGCATGGGATCCTCCCTTTTCTAGCGCCCCCTCCCGTCGGTGGACCCTGGCGCCCGGCGATCTTGCAGACCAGACCGCCCGTAGGTCCAATTACCAAGTTACCACCTCGTCGAAGCCCTTTACACCCGGTTATCCCGTAACGGGACCTGCGCGAATGGGGGGGTGCCTCGCGCGCCACGGTGCCCGGTCGTCTACTACGGCTGGCTGCCGGTGGGGCAGTCGCCGTCGTGGGCCCAGGCCACGCCGGCCTGGAGCATCTCGCAGCGGGTCGGATAGGTCTGGCCGTCGCAGCCGCAGGCGGGTGGGCCGTCCATCGGGCAGTCCGCCGGCACCGGCATGCACATGCCGCCCGCAATGGTGAAATCGCAGACGCCAGGGGGTGGCAGGCAGACTTCGTCGCTGCTGCACGAAGGCGTAGTCGGATCGCAGTTGCTTAGGCAGGCGCCGAAGTGGGCTAGCTGGAGGCCGGCGGCCAGGCGCTCGCAGTTGTTTCCGTAAGTGTGGCCGTCGCAGCCGCACACCGGGTCGAAGATGTCGGGGCACGTTTGCGGCCGCTCGACGCAATGGCCGAACAGGTCGGCGGCGTTACACAGGCCGGGCGGCAGATCGCAGACCTGTCCCTCCCCGCACGGAAGACCGGCGATGCCGCCGCAGAGGCTCTCGCATGGTCCGTCGTGGCGCTTGGAGACTCCCGCGGCCAGCCGCGCGCAATCGTTCGAGAAGGTCTGTCCGTCGCAACCGCACACCGGATCCACGAACAGCGGACAGATTTCGGGCTTGACCACGCAGCTACCGCCGGGACCGCTCTCGTCACATTGCCCAGGTGGCAGTTCGCAGAAGCTTCCTTGTTCGCAGGCCTCGGGATCGCCGGTATCGCCTCCGCAGGTTGCCTCACAGGGGCCAAAGTGATGAAGGCGTACGCCGGCTGCACGTCGCTCGCAGTCGTTGCCGTAGGTTTGACCGTCACAGCCGCACACGGGTCGCCAGACATCGGGGCACAGCTCGGGGACCGGCATGCAGGCGCCGTCATCGCCGGCTTCGCAGTGTCCCGGCAGTCCTTCGCAGAAGGTGCCCTCGGGGCATTCCTGCTCGTCGGCAGTTCCGCAGTGCGTCCTGCACGGTCCCGGGTGGAGAAGGCCGGTACGCTGCCGGCGCCGCACGCAGTCGTTCTCGTAGGTATTGCCATCGCAGCCGCATACGGGAGCGAAGATCTCAGGGCACGCGCCCGGGACTTCTACGCAGAGCCCCACCTCCGGCTTTTCCTCGCAGCTTCCGGGAGGCGGCTCGCAGAAGAACTCCGGCCGGCACTCGGAGGCGGCACAACCACCGCAGGTCTCGGCCACGTCTGCATGCGTGCCATGGAGACGACGGATCAACGGCTCGAGAGTCTCGGTGACCAGGCACAGCATGCAGTCGATCAACTCACCGGTTGAATCGAGCGATTGTGTGCAGCGCCCGGTGGGATCGGGACACGATGAGCCGAGACCCAGTTCGTCGGCGCCGACGTTCTCACAACCGGAGGCCAGCCGGCCGAGGTTACGCTCGCGTAGGCGCCCGAGCTTTCTCGTCAGCGCGGCTTCGTCGCAGTCGTCGCTGTACAGGCAACGCAATGCGTGCTTTGCGCGTTTCTTGACGAAGCTGGCCGCGACTTTGGCCGCGGCTGCTCGGCACTGCTCGACATCGGCGTCAGCGGACCCGGCCGAGACAGTGACAAGCATGGTGGAGAGGATGAGCGCGAGGTAGCGGCTCGCTCGGTAAGGGCTGGCGTATGGCATTTCAGACCCCGTCGATTCGACATTTGCTTTACAGGCCGAGTCTAACGCCAGATCACGGCCTTTACCATAGGCTGCCTTCGAACCGAGCCGGGCGAACGAGTGGCCTCGTAGCAACTACCGAATGGTGCTAGGGATACGCCCGTGCAACGGCTGCCTTGGCTTGCCGTTGGGTATTACAGTCAACCGTTGCAGCATCGGGTTGCACGTCGGTTTTGATCGAGATGCTGCAGAAAGAGGGACGATGGGTGCGTCGATCCGTGAGATAGCTGCCGTGGGCCTGGCCGTGCTGCCCCTTCTGGCATGCGGTGCAGGAGTGGCCAGGATAGTTGCGAAACCATCCGTGACCGAGCGCGGTGACGGGCAGGCCGCCGTGGCGGAAGCTGCCACCGAGCTGGCCGCAGCGTTCGTAGGTTCCGAGGCTTGCGCTGAGTGCCACTCGGACGGTGCGGGCAGAGGAAGCGACCAGTACGACCGCTGGTTGGACTCGGGCCATCCCTACAAGTTGACCAGGATCGAAGGGGCCGCGCCGATCGGAGCCTTTCCCGCCTTTTCGCGCTATGCGGCCGACCGGGTGGAGCCGCCCGCCGGCCTCGGCTGGGAGGACGTGAGCTACGTGGTCGGCGGCTACGGTTGGAAGATGCGCTGGGTAGATCAGGACGGGTACGTGGTGACCAGCGGCGCCTCGGCGGACCTCGTTCAGTACAACTTCGAGAGCCGGGAATGGACGACCTACCACCCGCAAGACGAGCTAGGCAGCAAGGCCTATGGCTGTGGAGCCTGCCACACTACGGGTTGGGTGGCCGATGAGGATGCCGCCGATGACGGCGACCTCAGCGACAACCAGGACCGCCGGCCCGGAATGGGCGGCACCTTTTCGTCCGGCGGCATCAACTGCGAGCAATGCCACGGAATGGGCGGCCGCCACGTCCGCGACCCGGAACGCTACTCGATGGAGATCGACAGGTCTTCCGCGGCCTGCGGTGTCTGTCACAGACGCGATCCCGAGCACCACATTGCCGCGAAAGGTGGCTTCATAAGGCACCGCGAACAGTACGACGAGTGGTTACATTCCCCTCACAACACGCCCACGTCAGGCTGCAATGACTGTCACGATCCGCACGCCTCCGTGAAGTACGACGGTGTAGCCAAAGGCGACGGCGTGAAGGTCGAATGTGAGGCCTGTCACGATGAGATCACCCACGTGAAGCACGACGGGGCGGTCCGATGTATCGACTGTCACATGCCTGAGGCCGTCAAGTCCGCCGTCAAGATCAGCGAGTACCAAGCCGACATCCGGACACATATCTGGGCCATAAACACCGAATCCTTGGCGAAAGCCGCCGGCATGTTCGACCCGACCGGCAACTTCGTGGCCGAAGATGCCAACGGACTCGGCCGCATCAGCCTGGATTTTGCCTGCTACGGCTGCCACGCAGACCAGAATGGCGAGGGCGGGCCCGACTCGCGGCAAACGTTGGCCGGGCTTTCGGCCTATGCGGCCGGCATGCACGAACGGCCGAGTGTAGACGAACGCTAGACCGCAGATCTCGCCGGCGACTAGCGCTGCATCCGCGATACGGAGCCGGTCACGCCATTTGGCCCAGGTGCCTGTGATTCAGGCCTTTTCGTGCCCGAACTTTTTGGTTCTAGATAGTTGACGGCGGGCCCGCCCAGGCTTTAGACTCACTGGTCCGAATCTTGTCCTAAGCATCCGAGGAGGGGCGATCCGATGCCGATAGTTCGTATGTGGTCTCTAATGAGGGACGTCACCGTTTCTGACTCCGCTGACCCCGTGTGGCGACGGATTGCCGTCTGCTCATTTGCGGTCCTGGTACTTTCGCTCGGCGTCCCCGCCGGCACCTGGGCTGCCTGTGAAGGTGGGAGTCCCAACGGCAGTGAGGAAGGAGCCGAGGAATGCGACGACGGCAACTTCTTGGGCTCCGATGATTGCACCAACGACTGTACCGATAACGTCTGCGGCGATGGGGTACTTCACACGCTTGGCACCGGTCCCTTCGAGGAGTGCGACGCTGGCGGGGGTAACAGCGACACAGTGCCGGATGCCTGTCGCACCGATTGCACGCTAGCTTCCTGCGGCGATGGCGTCGCCGACACGGGCGAGGGCTGCGACGATGGCGATGCCTCGAACGGCAACTCCTGCCTGAATGACTGTACAGTGGCGAGCTGCGGCGACGGTTTCTCGTGTACTGATGGTGCGTGTACGAGCGGTCCCGGCGGTGGCCCCGAGGATTGCGACGATGCCAACGGTGTCGGTTCGGACGACTGTAAGAACGATTGCTCCTCCAATAGCTGTGGAGACGGTGTTCTGCGTACCTTGGGCACCCCACCGTTCGAGGAATGTGATGACGGCGTGGGCAACAACGACACGCTCGCGGACGCCTGCCGCACCGATTGCACCGCCGCCTCTTGCGGCGACACGGTGACCGACAGCGGCGAAGATTGCGACGACGGAGATGCCTCCGACGCCAACGCTTGCCTGAATGATTGTACGGATGCGGCCTGCGGTGATGGTTTCGCTTGCACCGACGGCTCTTGCACGAGCGGCCCGAGCGGCGGCCCCGAAGATTGCGACGATGCCAACGGTATCGGCTCAGACGACTGCAAAAACGATTGCTCGTCCAATACCTGCGGAGACGGCGTCCTTCACACCCTTGGCACCCCACCGTTCGAGGAGTGCGACGATGGCGACGCCGACGACAATGATACCTGTCCGAGCAATTGCCTGGATGCGACCTGTGGCGACACCTTTGCCTGCACCGACCCCGCTTGCACCACCGGTCCGGCCGGCGGGACGGAAGACTGCGACGACGGTAACGTAATAGAGACCGACGATTGTCTGGATACCTGCGCGGCAGCCTCCTGCGGGGACGGCCTGCGTCACGAGCTCGGCACGCCGCCGTTCGAATCCTGCGACGACGGCAACGCGGTCAACACCGACGAGTGCAAGAACGACTGCTCCGACGGTGTCTGTGGCGACAGCGTTGTGTGCCCGAGCTGCGGCGAGATGTGTGATGACGGTAACGTTATTTCGGATGATGGCTGCAACTCCGAATGCACGAGTGACGAGACTTGCCACAACGGCTTCACGGACCCCGGCGAAGACTGCGATGATGGCAACCTCGACGACGACGACCTCTGTGTCGGCGAGTGCGTAGGCGCCACCTGCGGCGACAGCCTGGCATGCACGGATCTCAGCTGTACGACGGGTCCCGGGGGCGGCCCGGAGGATTGTGACGACGGCAACCTCATCAATACCGACCCCTGTCTGAATGATTGCGGCGATGCGACCTGTGGAGACGGCTTCATCCAAAGCGGTGTCGAGGCCTGTGACGACGGTAACGCCACCGATGACGGCAACGGCTGTAGCACTGTCTGCCAGCGAAACGACGTCTGCGGCAACGGGATCTTGGAGAGTCTTTACGAGACCTGCGATGACGGCAACGTAGTCGCCGGCGACTACTGTTCGACGGATTGTCAAACGGTAACGGGTTCCTGTGGTGACAGCACCGTGCAGACCAACGAGGACTGCGATGATGGCAATGCGACCGACGACGGCAACGGATGCAGCACGACCTGTCAGAACAACTCGGTGTGCGGCAACGGGTCGCTGGAGGCGCTCTACGAAACCTGCGACGACGGCAACGCGATAGACGGCGACTATTGCTCGGCCGATTGCCAGACGGTGACCGGCGCTTGCGGGGACAGCAGTGTGCAGACCAACGAAGATTGCGACGACGGCAATGCAATCGACGACGGCAACGGATGCAGCACGACGTGCCAGGACAACTCGGTGTGCGGCAACGGGTCGCTGGAGACGCTCTTCGAGACCTGTGATGACAGCAACGTCGCCGACGGCGACTACTGCTCGGGCGATTGCCAGACCGTGGCCGGCTCCTGTGGCGACAGCACGGTGCAGACCAACGAAGATTGCGACGATGGTAACGCCACAGACGAAGGCAACGGCTGCAGCACGACCTGCCAGGACAACTCGCTGTGCGGCAACGGTACGGTGGAGGCACTCTTCGAGACCTGCGACGACAACAACACGGCCGATGGCGACTACTGCTCCGGCGATTGCCAGACTGTGACTGGCTCATGCGGCGACGGCAGTACGCAGACCAACGAGGACTGCGACGATGGCAACGTGACCGACGATGGCAACGGTTGCGGCACGACGTGCCAGGACAACTCGGTGTGCGGCAACGGTACGGTGGAGGCACTCTTCGAGACCTGCGACGACAACAACACGTCAGACGGCGACTACTGCTCCGGTGATTGCCAGACTGTA
>PIVZ01001346.1 GCA_003354045.1 bacterium | reverse complement strand
AGTTGAGCCATCCCCTCAATCATCAAGACGCCCGGCATGACGGGGCGCCGCGGGAAGTGGTCGTCGAAGAAATCCTCACTCAGCGTTACGTTCTTCAGTGCCTCGCCCGAGTGCCCGACGTGCCACTCGGTGATCTTGTCAATCATGAAGAACCGCATCGTGCTCCTTAGGCTCACAGACCGGAGCCTGCCACGCTGTCCAGTCGAGGATCGACCGGCAGGCGCCTCCTACAGACTGTCTTTGTGTCATCATACTCGGCGGGCCTGGCCGCGTCGACGGTGCCGGTCAGCAGCTTGGTCCGAGTGCCTTGCAGGCCGCGTTGCCTCGGGCCACCCAGACATCCCCCACAAAACTCGCGAACTGGCGATTTCCCTGAATGCGGTAGCGCCCAAGAGGGCGTACCCCGGTCACGCCCGCAGATGTGCTTTCGGCAGGCAGCCGCCGACGATCAGTCGCTCGATACCTTGGCGAGCGCTCGCGCGACCTCTAAAGCACGGTTCTCTCTCGGCCAGATCATGAGCCCCTGTTTCCGTTGCCACACGTCCTTGTGTTTATCGAACAACTCACTTGGCACGAAGTAGCGCAAGTGTGCGTGCCGCGCGTTTTCCTTCTGCACGTTCACGTACATGCCGGCGATCTCGTAGGGGTACCGGATGCTCTCGATTCGATCTGGGCTATCGTAGTATGTTCCCTCG
>PIVZ01000093.1 GCA_003354045.1 bacterium | reverse complement strand
ACAGAGCTATCGATTTCGAAGGTAAACGCGCGCCACAAGGAGAATAGCAATGCGTCCAAAAGCTTTGATCGCCGGTGTCGGCATGACCCGTTTCATGAAATACCCGGACAAGGGCCTCAAGGAGCTCGGCACCGAGGCAACACAGGCCGCCGTGGCCGACGCGGGCCTCGAGCTCGGTGATCTCGAAGCCGCCTACGTCGGCAACTGTGCCGCCGGGCTGGTGACCGGCCAGGAGTCGATCCGCGGCCAGGTCATCCTCGCAACGATCGGCGTCGGCAAGATCCCGATAGTAAACGTCGAGAACGCCTGCGCGAGCGGCTCGACCGCGCTCAGCCAGGCATGCATGGCGGTAACGGCCGGCATCTACGACACCGTCCTGGCTCTCGGTGTCGAGAAGCTCTCGCACCCCGACAAGATGAAGAGCTTCGCGGCCTTTGCTGGTGCGATGGACCAAGATGAACTCAACGAGATGCTCGAGGCGCTAACGAAGCAGGCCGAGGCCGGTGGCGCCGAGGGCGGCGCAGGCCAGAACCGCTCGATGTTCATGGACGTCTACGCCATGGCCGCACGCGCCCACATGGAGAACTACGGCACCACCAAGGAGCAGTTCGCGTCGGTGTCGGCCAAGAACTCCTTCCACGGAAGCATGAACCCGCGCGCGCAGTTCCGCGAGGCATTGAGCGTGGAAGACGTATTGAACGACAGACTGATCGTGGAACCGCTCACGCGCTCGATGTGTTCGCCGATCGGCGATGGTGCCGCCGCGGCAATAATCGTAAGCGAGCGCAAGGCCCGCGAGCTTGCCGCCAAGAAGCCGGTGCGCGTGGTGACGACCGTGATGCACTCGGGCTGGAACCACACCGAGGACGAGCCCGACACCGTGCAGCTCTGTGCACACGACGCATACGAGGAGGCCGGCGTCGGCCCGGAAGACTTCGACGTGGTGGAGATCCACGATGCATCGGCCCCCGGAGAGATAATGGCCTACGAGCAGCTCGGCCTGTGCCCCAAGGGCGAGGGCGGAAAGCTGGTCGAGGATGGACACACGAGGCTCGGCGGGCGCCTGCCGGTGAACACCTCCGGCGGGCTGCTGCGCAAGGGGCATCCCGTGGGTGCTACCGGGCTCGCGCAGATGGTCGAGCTCACCGAGCAACTCCAGGGCCGCTCCGGAGAGCGCCAGGTCAAGGGCGCGAAGCTGGCCATGGCGCAAAACGGCGGCGGCAAGAGCGGTAACGACGCCGCCGCGATGGTGGTGACGATTCTGCAGGCCGACTGATGCGAGAACCGAACGAGATGATCCTGGCCGACCTGATTCGCATGCGCGCGGAGCAGCAGCCGGATCTCGACGTGCTCACCTTCGAGCACCTGAGCCTCGATGGCAACGCGACCGCCGACGAGGTGCGCACCTACGCCGACCTCGACGCCAACGCCAACCGCATTGCCGCAGGCCTCATGGCCAAGGGACTCGAGCGCGGCGATCGTTTCGGTTTGATGATGCGCAACCACCCCGAGTTCGTCGAGACCATGATTGCCTCTTCGGTCGCCGGCGCGCTCTACGTCCCCATCGACCCGCGTACTCGCGGCGACAAGCTCGCCTACATGCTCGAGAACTCCGGTTGCCGCGGAATCGTGTGTGGCGACTACTGCCTCACCGAGGTGGAGGCCATGCGCGCGCAGGTCCCTGGCCTCGAGTGGATCGTGGTCGTCGAAAGCGACGACGATACGCAGGCACTTTCCGACTTCGACGGTGTGGCGCCGCTTGCCGAGATGCTCGCCACACCGGCCGAAACCGTAGACGTTCGCGTAGAGAGCCCGGAAGACCCGTTGCAGATCATGTACACCTCGGGAACGACCGGCGACCCCAAAGGCATCGTCGGCGCCAACTTCCGCTTCTGCGCCGCCGGCATGCTCGGCATGCTGTTCGGCTACCAGGACGATGAGCGTCCTTACACCGGGCTTTCGTTCACCCATGGCAATGCGCAGGCAGTCACTCTCGCCCCTGCACTCACACTGGGCCGGCGCGCAGTCTTCAGCCGCCGCTTCACCAAGTCGAAGCTGTGGGACGTGTGCCGCAAGCACGGGTGTACGAGCTTCTCCCTGGTGGGCGGCATGGCCACCGGAATCTACAGCGAGACTGCACGCGACGACGACGCCGACAATCCGGTGCGCCTGGTGGTGAGCGGCGGCATGCCGGCCGCCATCTGGGAATCCTTCGAAAAGCGATTCGACGTGAGCATCCTCGAGTTTTACGGCGCCATGGACGGCGGCGGCATGGCCTACAAGCCGGTCGGCCAGGGCCCCATCGGCTCCTTCGGCAAGCCGATGCCGGGCATCGAGATGAAGGTACTCGACGAGGAAGGCAACGAGTGTCCGCCCGGGGTGCTCGGTGAGATCTCCGTGCGTCCCGAAACCGGCGAGGACGCCAGCGTCGAGTACTTCGGTAACCAGGAGGCATCGAAGAAGAAGATCCGCAAGGGCTGGAACCGCAGCGGCGATGTGGGCCACTCCGACGAAGAGGGCTGGCTGTTCTTCGATTACCGCGCCGGCGGCGGGATCCGCCATAACGGTGACTTCATAAACCCGAGCTTTGTAGAGAAGGCCATCGCCGAACACGTCTCTGTCTCCGACGTCTTCGTCTACGGAGTGCCCGTGGCCTCCGGCACCCCGGGCGAAAAGGACGTGGTGGCAGCGATCGTTCCAGCCGCGGGAGCCGATTTCACGACCGCGGCCGTCTTCGCCTCATGCCGCGAGAAGCTAGAGCCCAACTTCGTGCCGAGCTACCTACAGGTCGTAGACGAAATCCCCAAGACCGCCTCCGAAAAACCCCAGGAGCGATTTCTCCTCGAACAGTTCACGCCCGGCGCAGACAACGTTCACACCGAGTAGCGGACACCAGAGTCGCTCGACATCCACGACTGAACCACTTCCGGACGGCAGAGGTGGGTCATTCTTGGTACGCGGCGAAGGTTCCTAGCACCTCCACGGCTTTGGCGTCCGTCGTCACCGCAGATCCAACACCGCCGACGGTGGACATCGGCAGGTTCACACCGAGCAGCGCGGTCAATATTGCGTTGTCTTGGGCGCTGAGGCGGAACCGGTCCTCGGAGGCTGTTATCTGAAGCTGGATGAGTTCGAGCTCCACGCCCTGCTCACCGCACGCCGCGACAACATCGGCTTGCTGCGCGAACGCCCCGCTTACTGTTATCCCCAGGATCAACACCACGAGCGGTGCAACGGTTCGAAAGGCATGGCGACCCGAGGGCGATACGAAACGCCCTCGGGTCTGTGAAGGCGGCAACCGGGGAGCAAAGCCCCCCCACTGCCTGGCGCCGCCGCCTACTCCGCGTAGCCGAGCAAACTTCAATGCAACAGACCACTTGCTTAGCTTGTTCATCTCATTCCCCTTGGTACGACGTGCCCCTTCTCGACTGTCGAACCCCTAAACCATCTATCTATTAATCGACCTCGTATCCGCGCGACTACTCCATGCGGACCGCGCGTCACCCAGGTTTCTCCAGAATCGCTTGATGCCACTCTCGACGACGGCATACATGAGGGCCTTCTCGGCACTCAGACCGTCGTCGTTCTTACGGGTGGTGAAAAACTGAGCCGGCAGAGTCAGGTCGGGCAAACCGTGCTCGGACAGTGAATTGATGGAGAAGAAGCTCCGACCGCACTGGCTGCTAGCCGGTGTGCAGTTCCTGTGACAAACCCCGCCGTGGATAGTGCTTGGCTGGTGCACAGCTGACTCCTCTGAGACTTAATGTTTTAAGTTCTCCAAGAAACGTGCCGGTGAGAGGTACGAGGAAAGACAGTAGGTTGGCGGGCCGTTGCCCGTTCGGACCGAAGGTGAAGTGTCTCAAATTGAGCGCGGTGTATCGGAATGATACACGGTTGAGCGGGTCGGGCCCATAGTGAGCGCTTCCCCCTTTACCGACCAGCGGAGATCAGGCCGGGGATTGAGTACCCGTCCTTCTGCAGGGAACGGCGACTGCGGATACTCGGCCGTGGCCGCTTGAACGTCTCGTCTGCAAACACAATAGAATCATCGAAGGGGCCCGGGACGATCCATGAAAGTGCGCTGCGGAGAACTACTTCAAGCCTGGCTGATCTCGCTGCTGGTCTTTCTGCCCATCCTGGCGCCTGTGACGATTTCTGGCGCGCATCGCGACTCCGCCTGGAACCTGCTGGTCTACGTGGGACTGTCTTCTCTGTTGTGCATCGCGGTAGTGCGCCTTCGGATGCTGCGATGGTTTCTGCTGCCTATGGCCCTGGGGGGACTCGCATACAGTTGCTACGTCTGGGTGGTGGGGGCGGACATCGGGTACTTCGTGATCTCGGCGCTCTACGAGAGTAACTTCCGTGAAGCCACCGAGCTCATCAAGTCACCGACGGTCTTGAAAGGTTTTCTTGCGTTCGCCGTCACGGCAGCGTTCATGGGATGTCTGATCATCCGTCGATCGCGATGGAACTGGACCAGCCGGCCAGTATGGGTCTCCCGACGGGCGGTCATGCTCGTGGCCGCTATGGCCGCGATCAGCCTGTCAAGCTGGCGCGGCATGGGCAACGAGTTCTCCGATGTCTACCCCATGCGATTTGTTCGCCAGGTGTCCGACTACCTGGAAGAGGTGCGGATGGTCCGGATCGAATACGGCGCGCTGAAGTATCAGTATGACGGTCCTCCTCCTCACGAGGAGCCCTTGACCCTTGTGCTCGTCATCGGCGAGTCGGCGCGCGCGGCCAACTGGTCGCTTTACGGATACCACCGCGAGACAAACCCACTGCTGCGGCAATGGATCGAGCGCTACCCCGACAATACGATCCTCTATCGGCGGGCGTTTTCAGCGGGTTGCGCTACACGGGTGTCGGTCCCTTCGATGCTGTCGGTGGCTGGTGCAAAGGAGTTCGACCGCTTCTACAAGTACCCCTCGGTGTTCCGCGTATTTCGAGCGGCCGATCTAAGAACGTTCGCGGCGTCCACGCAGCCCGCAACCGGGTACTACGAGAGCCTGGCGAACATGATACTGGCCGATGCCGAGGTCTCGCGGCGCGTGCAAGGCTCCCGGACGCCGACGGACGACGGCCTGCTTCCGATTCTCGAGGACTACCTCGACGAAGACACCCCCGTGCGCCTCATCGTGTTGCAGTTGCAGGGCAGCCATCTGAACTACGCGGACCGCTATCCGCAGCACTACGACCACTTCAGCGGAGATGACCGAGTCGATGCTTACGACAACAGCATCCTCTATACCGATTTAATTCTAGACGAGGTATTTCAGCGTCTCCGCGAAAGGCCCGAACCGGGCCTGGTCATCTATGCGTCGGATCACGGGGAGAACCTCAACGACAGCGGAGACGGTAATCTCAGCCACGGGGCCAAGGGCACCACGACCTACGAAGTAGCTATCCCGATGGTGCTGTATTTCAACGAGGCGTTCGCCAAGGCTATGCCCGACGTCGCCGACCGACTGCGAAGCACGTCCGTCGCGATCGGCCATCACGATATGATTTCTCAGACGTTCCTGGGCCTGGCCGGCCTGACCGACCAGGCGATCTACCGCGGCGAAATGGATCTTTCCTCGACCCAGTTCACGGGCCACCCCCTGTACTACGCCGACAATCCTCCCACGATCATCCCCTATTCGGAGGTCCCGGCCGCCAGGTCGATGTTTTCGGCTTCGCGAGACTGATGACCCGCAGTTGCATTGGACAGGGCATGAGCGCCACACCAAGTGGACTTCGCCCGCTCTTGCGCACGCCCTCGAAAGCCTGACATGAATCGAAAACTACCCACGGAAGCGGGGCAACTTCAGCGGCAACAGACTTGATGGCACCAAGGCTGGGAATTTGTATTATGTCTTTTGACAGCATAGTCGAAGCAATTGCTTTTGAGGACGACTGAAGCGTGGAACGTGATAGCAAGCCGTTAGCCGGCATTCGTGTAATCGATATTGCCGACGACCTCGGAGAGCTCTGTGGGCGATTGCTCGCGGATCTCGGTGCGGATGTCATACGTGTCGAGCCGCCTTCCGGGGCGAGCTCGCGACAGGCGCCGCCGTTTACGCCCGACGGGAAGGCGAGCCTCTACTTCGCCTTTCGCAATGGTGGCAAGCGCGGCATCACCTTGGACATCACGAGTACGCGTGGATGCGAGGTGCTCAGGCGCCTGCTCGCAGATGCAGACATCTTCATCGAGTCCTACAAACCCGGCCGCCTTGCCGAGATCGGCCTCGCGCCCGAAGAACTCCTCGAGCAGTACCCTTCACTGGTCATCACTTCGATGACCGCCTTCGGGCAAACCGGCCCGTACCGCGACTTTGCCGGCACCGACATGGTCGGCGCGGCGATGGGCGGCATCATGTATCGCGCGGGGGCCGCGCATAGACCGCCCGTAGTCCTGCCCGGCGCGCAGACCTACGACGCGACCAGCGTAACCGCGGCCTTTGCAACTCTGATGGCCTACTTCAAGCGACTGAAGACCGGGCGCGGCCAATGGCTCGACATCTCCATGCAGGAAGCGGCAGCGAGCATGGCAGACTGGACGGTGCCGCTGTACTCGAGCCTGGGCTTCTACACCCGCCGCGAAGGCGCCGGGATGTACCCCCTATTCCGTTGCGCCGACGGCTGGATCCGTGTGATCACCATCGGTCTTCACCAGTGGAAGGCGCTCCTCGAATGGATGGGCAATCCGAAGGAGTTGCAGAATCCGGATCTCGAACAGTTCCCCATGCGCGTCGTCGGCAGGGCAGAGATCGAGCCGATAGTGGACCCTTTCTTCAACGACAAGAACAAGGAGGATGCCGCGCGCGAGGCCCAAGCACGGGGGATACCGGCCACCCCATGCCTCGAACCCGGCGAGGTGCTCGACAACGAGCACACGCGCGAGCGCGGCACTTTCATCGACATGGAGATCGTCCCCGGGCAACGCGCCTCGGTGGCCTCGGGTTTTTTCGAAATCGACGGCGAGCGTGTGGGACCGACCAAGCCCGCGCCGCTTGCGGGCCAGCATAACCAGGATATCTACGTCCGCGAGCTCGGCCTCGGAGCTGATGCGCTCGAAGCGCTCACCAGCGAGGGGGTGATCTGAAGATGGCCCTGCAAGACAAAGCCCCCGAGAGCTCGGCCCTCCCCTTCGCGGGAGTCTTCGTCGTTGACTTCGGCGTCGGCGTGGCCGGCGTGGAAGTGGCCCGCCTGCTCGTCGAGTACGGGGCCGAGGTCGTCAAGATCGAGAGCAGCAAGGCTGTTGACTTCGTGCGCATTGCCATCCCCGGCCCGATGAACGGACCGTTCTCCTCGTCGAATCGCAACAAGCAGAGCTTCGGCGTTAACCTCAAGACCGAAGCCGGTGTGGAGCTGGTGAAAAAGTTGGTCGCCAAGGCCGATGTGGTCGTAGAGAACAGCGGCACCGGCGTGATGGAAAGACTCGGCTTCGGCTACGAGGCCATCAAGGAGATCAACCCGAGCGTCATCATGCTGTCGAGCCAGATAGTCGGCTCGCGCGGTCCGTGGAAGAACTGGATCGGGTACGGCCCGAGCACCCACCCGGTAAGCGGACTCCAGTACCTGTGGAACTATCCGGAAGACAAGGACGAGCCGGCAGGCTCCACCAACATCCACCCCGACCATCTGGTTGGTCGCACCGGCGCCCTCGGTGTGGTCGCGGCGATGATCCAACGCGAGCGCGAGGGCCGCGGGGCACACGTCGAGATCGCGCAGTTCGAGGCCATCATCCAACTGCTCGGCGATCTTTTCGCCAGGGAAAGCATCGCCCCCGGCTCGGTCGAGCCCCAGGGCAACAGCAGCGAGCGCGGCGCCCCGTGGGGCGCTTACGAGTGCGACGGCGACGACCAGTGGTGCGTCATAAACGTCCGTGACGACGCGGACTGGAAGCGGCTGCGAGAGGCCCTCGGCAATCCCGATTGGGCCACCTCCCCTACCTACGACAGCGTCGAAGGCCGGCGCGAGGCACATACGGTAATTGACGAGGGACTTACCGCCTGGACTCTCCAGCGCTCCGGGCTCGAGGCGACCGAGATCCTGCAAAACCACGGCGTCCCCGCAGGCCTCGTCGTAAACCCCGAGTACCAGGCCAACGACCCGCATCTTGCCGCTCGCGATTTCTTCCACAAGATCGACCAGTTCGGTCTCGGCGACATCACGCTGGAAGGCCTGGGCATCCGTGGCACCGACCTACCGCGGCCCGAGGCAAAATCGGCCCCCCTGCTCGGCCAGCACACCCGCGAGATCTGCGCCTCGATGCTCGGCCTCACTGCGGCCGAGACCGATGCGCTATTCGCGGAAGGCGTGCTCGAAGAAACGTTGCTTTAGCGCCGTGAAGCGCGCCGTCCGGTCCGCGCGCCGCAAACCGGGCGGGCTTCGGATCTCGGCGTTCCCGCAACCGCTTCTCTCTTCCCGGGCCACGCGCTAGTCTTTGCGATCACCAGGAGGTTGCCATGAAACTTTACAACTCACTCGGGCCGAACCCGCGCATGGTTCGGATGTTTCTCAATGAGAAGGGTATCGAGGTCGGCCTCGAGGAAATCGATCTGATGGGAGGCGAGAACCGCCGCGCGCCGTATACCGACAAGAACCCCGGCGGGCAGCTCCCAGCCCTGGAACTGGACGACGGGACGGTGATCGCCGAAACCACGGCGATCTGCGAGTACATCGAAGAGAACAACCCGTCGCCGGCACTGGTCGGCACCACGCCCGAGGAGAGGGCCGAGACGCGTATGTGGACGCGCCGCCTTGACAGCGCCATTTGTGAGCCGATGGGCAATGGCTTTCGCTTTTCCGAAGGGCTGGCCATCTTCCAGGAGCGCCTGCGCTGCATCCCGCAGGCGGCCGACGATCTGAAGGCGGTGGCCCAGGACGGGATCCAGTGGCTCGATGCGCTGATGGCCGGCAAGCAGTTCATCTGTGGCGACCGCTTGACGATGGCTGACGTACGGCTCTATGCCTTCGTGGATTTCGGCGCTTGCGTGGGTCAGCCGATACCGGCCGAGTGTAGTAATCTGCAGGCGTGGATTGCGCGCATGAACGAGCGGCCGAGTGCGGAGACCAGCCTACATCCGGCAGCCGCGGCCACCGGAATGCGCGGATAGGAGGCTGACCCAAGACTCCCGTGGATGTCGCCGGTGGCGGATCGCCCGGGCAACCCCGCGTCGGGCAAGCTTCGCTGCGACGCGTCGACATTCTTATGAACCGACTGCGCCGATAGGGCCGTCTGCTCGGTTGCACCGCGTGGGTCCTACGCACGCGCCCGGCTCAGGCGCGACTATCAAGAACGTGTTCCGCTCGACCCGTCGGGCCGTGAAGCGCTATGCTCCGCTCTGGGGAACCGATGGAACTCGATAGCGACGGCACGGCGACCGCGAGGCTTGCGCCGCTGAGATACTTCGCGCTCGTGCTTGCGGCCTGCACGTTGCCAGCGCTGTTCATGGCGCTGGGGGCGGACTTTGCAACGCCTAACGACATCCCCGACTGGACCGCCGCACAGCAAGCCCGCCACGGCACACAGATAGATCTGCTGCACCATTCTCTCGGCGGCAGCTTCACCCACACCATTCTCGAGTGGAGCGCGTTCGCCACTGCGATCTTCACCGTCATTCTGGCGTTCGTACACTTCGCCGTGGTGCGCGACATCGTCACTCCGATAATCGCTGTGGCGCTGTACTGGGCCGGGTGCATGGATGCCTTCCACACGCTGGCGGCCGACCGGCTGATCGACGCCACCGCACCGAACGAAAACCTCATCCCTTTCACCTGGGCGATATGTCGAACGTTCAAGGCACTCATCCCGATTACCGGCGTGAGCATCCTGCTGCTCCGCAATCTGGGCGACGACGATCGCGGCAACATCGCTTTCGTGTCGGTAGCCAGTATCGCCTTCGGCGTGATCGCCTATGCGATGATTCAGTACTGCGCCGGGAGCGAATCCCTGCCGCGCACGATGTTCGAAGGTGACGAGAAGATCTTCGGCCTCATCACCCGGCCTTACGATGTGATCCCGCTCGCGCTGTTCGTGCTGTCGGGGGTCGTCGTCTATCCGTTGCTGAACAGGCTCAGGTGGAACTACTTCGCACTTGCCATGTGGCTCAGCGTCATACCCGATGGCCTCGCCCAGATGCACATGGCCTTCGGCTCTGCCACGCTCTTCGACAGTCACTTCAACGTCGCCCACTTTCTGAAGATCTGGGCGTACTTCGTCCCCTTCGTCGGTCTATCCTTCGATTACGTGCGCACCTATCGAGGCGAGCGGGAAGCCGTCTCCCTACTCGAAGACGAGATCGCGGAGCGTGTTCGGGCCGAGGAGGCCTTGGACGAGACCGAGGAGCGGCTAGGCCTGGCCGTGCGCGGAGCCGATCTCGGGTTGTGGGACTGGCACGTGGTTACGAACCGCGTGGTACTCAACGAACGGTCGGCCGAGATCCTGGGGATCGCGATCGAGGACCTCGACAGTAGCTTGGACAGCATCCAGAGCTTCGTGCATCCAGAAGATTTCGCCCGCGTCGCGGAAGCCTTCAGGAAGCATGCCGCAAAGGACGCACCGTTCTTCGAGACAGAGCACCGGGTGATTACCAGCACCGGTGACTCGGGATGGGTTCTCGTCAGAGGTAAGATCGTCGAGCGGGCTCCCGACGGGGCCCCGCGGCGCGTCAGCGGAACGTATCTCGACATAAGCGATCGCAAGAGAACCGAGGCCGAACTCGTGAAGGCCAAAGAATCCGCGGAAGCCGCAAGCCGCGCCAAGAGCGATTTCTTGACCACCATGAGCCACGAGATTCGCACGCCGCTTACTGCGGTCATCGGCTATGCCGGCCTGTTGAGCCGGCAGGCGCGCGACCCGGCTCAGAACCAAGAGTGGACAAAGTTGCTTCGCGGCAGTGCCGACCATCTGCTCACCCTGGTAAGCGACATCCTCGACGTCTCGAAGATCGAAGCCGGCGAGCTCGTGCTCAAGACTGGGCCGTGCAGCGTAAGCGAGATCATCGAGGGCGTCGCTTCGGTGATGCGGCCTGATGCGGTGGACAAGAAGCTCAGCCTCGAGATTGCTTACGAGAGCGCCGTTCCGCGATCGGTTCAGACCGACTCGGTTCGTTTCAGACAGATAGTGTTCAACCTGGTGGGTAACGCCATCAAGTTTACGGAGAAAGGGAGCATCGTGATTCGTGTCGGTGTGCAACCAGCCGACGATCCGCAACGCAGTTCGCTCTCGGTGGCAGTCGAAGACACGGGCATCGGCATTTCTCCGAACAAGCTCGAGTTGATCTTCGCGCCATTCACACAGATAGACATGGCACCAACGCGCCGTCACCTGGGCACTGGCCTGGGCTTGGACATATGCAGGCGGCTGGTAGGTATGCTTGGCGGCACGCTGAGCGTGGATTCGGAAGTGGGCAAAGGAAGCGTTTTCACGATGAACCTCGACATCGGCCCGACCAGCGAGCTGGACTTGCTCGATCGTCGCGAGATCGAGATCGCGCAGCCGCATGGGCAACCCTGGGAGGCGGATCCGGGGGTACGCCTGGACGACCTGGACGTCTTGCTGGTTGAAGATGGGCGGGACAATCAACGCATCGTGAGCTTCCTTCTCGAGGAAGCCGGCGCCCGTGTGGAAGTAGCCGAGAACGGTGTCGATGGTGTAGAGGCGGTGATGGAGGCGGCAGGAGCCGGCTTGCCCTTTCAGCTCATCTTGATGGATGTACAGATGCCGGTCATGGACGGGCTGACGGCGACATCGGCACTTCGCAACCACGGCGTTGAGACTCCGATCATTGCGCTCACTGCCTACGCGACGTCCACCGATCAGGAGAAGTGCCTGTCTGCCGGGTGCAACGCCTATATCAGCAAGCCGATCCTCCCGGAGCAACTCTTCGAAACCATCGCACAGCAACTGGAAAAAGCCGGTATTACGGTTGTCGTGGAGAACGATCGGCCAACTGCAAGGCTCGTCTCCACCATGGCCGGTGACGAGACGATGACACTGATACTCGAGGCGTATC
>PIVZ01001345.1 GCA_003354045.1 bacterium | reverse complement strand
GTACCAGAAATATGGCCACACCCGCTTGAAAGGCCCCTCCGTAGAGGCCGATGGCCAGGAATACCAGGAAGGTGCCGAGCGAGGAGGCGTGCGCACCGGCGTCGGCATCCTTCTTGGCGGCTTTCGGCGGTCTCAATGTCGGAATCAAAAGAAGCAACATCACCAAGCCGAAGAGCTTCTCGAAGGCGTCGTCGGCGACCTGCGAGATCGCGACGGCGCCGACGACCGCTCCCAGCGCTACAGGTAGCAGTAGGGGCGCGGCGCCCCTGAAACCGGACACCCCTTCTTTGCGGAAGCTCCAGGCTGCCACCGCCGTCATTACCAGCACACCGATGCGATTGGTGCCGTTTGCGACCGTACCCGGAAGTCCGAGCATGACCAGCATCGGGACAGTCAGCAGCGAGCCGCCGCCCGCGAGCGTGTTGATGATGCCGGCGACCAGGCCGCCGGCGGCGAGTGCAATGGCTTCTAGAAGAGTCATATGAGGAGTGCTCAGCGTCAGTTGGAAGCGCGATTCTTTCACAGCCTCGGCAGCGGTGAAAGTGAAGACCGATCGGACGGCCAGTCAGGGCGGCCAGTGGGGGAGGTGAAGGCCGGACAGGGGCGCGCGCGAAGCCAGGGCAGGGCGGAGAAAAGGCCGAGCAACCCGGAAAGCGGAGGCGGAGCCGACAGATTCGGCGGTCTTGTGCCGCGTTG
>PIVZ01000639.1 GCA_003354045.1 bacterium | reverse complement strand
TGGGTGCCATTGGTACTCTACCCGTCGTCGCTCGGTTTTGTGTGTAGTGTGTCGGCTAGTTGTATCATCTTGAGCGTAATCACCAGGGCCTCGGTAACCGGCTGATTCGGTTGCCGCGAGGACAGCCACTTAATGTCGGCCGTATCCGGTGTAGCGAAAGGCTCGGCGGAGTGCTTAGATTCTACTATCGAGAGGCCGCTTAGAGGTCGGCCGAATAGTGGGACAGCACGCCGTAGGGAATTCGCTACCCTCTATTCGCCGCTGATGCGTTGGAGTTCATGGGTGAGCAACGAGACGTGGCTCATCTCTTCTCGAATGATCGAGTCGACCTCTTCTCGTCCCAGATTCGCAGGAACCAGCTCCTTGAGCCCGACGTAGTAGATAATCGACTCCTTCTCTCGATCGATGGCCGCTTCGAGCAACTGATCGACGCCGCTGATCTTGCCGAGCACTTCTGCGGGATCTTTGTCGAGGATAAAGATCTTGTTTTCGACCAGCGCCTGCAGATACGCCGCGGCTAGGTCGTAGTACTCGGCGTGGGACTGCGCCGGTTTCTCGCCGAAGACGCGCTCCTTCAGCTTCTCGAAGACCGCTTCGTGCTGGTCCTCCATCCTTGCCAAGCGCTGGAGGAGTTCCAGAAGCGCGGGCTCGTCCAAGGCCTCGCAGGCTTTGCGATAAAAACGCGCTCCATTGCGCTCGACGGCGACGGCCATCTCGAAGACTTCTTCTGCGTTGAAAGTGCTCACGGCCATACTCTTCCGCGCCCGAGACGGCGTCTTCTGCGCACAGGTCAATTAGCACGCGAAGCCACGTGACGCCACCCAGGGGTCCCAATGTTCGGACCCTTGCCGCTCGCTGACAACTTGCCCTGTCGTCGCAGAACGTGCAAGGTTGCGGGGAACAGCCAACAAACACAGGAAGGAAGCGCAATGCCCGTCAATCTTGACTTCTCCGCCCTCGATCTCATGGACGCTCTTGATCTCGCCATTCTAATCGAAGTCGAAGCCTGGGAGCGATACAAGATGTTCTCCGAGCAGATCGGACATCGCTTCTCGGGCGACGCCGCGTCAGTCTTCGAATCAATGGCGCAGAATGAAGAAAAACATGGGCGTCAGCTCAGCGATCGCAGGCAGGAGCTATTTGCTGACGCACCGGTGCGCGTCAGCAGAACCGCTCTCTTCGACGTCGAGGCGCCGGAGGTCGGCGCTCCGCGCTGGAACATGTCTCCGTTGAAGGCATATCAGCTGGCGCTTCAGTCGGAGGAAAAGGCTTACTGGTTCTACGACGAGGCGCTGAAGCACGTGACCGATCCCAGCATACGCGAACTGTTTGCGGAACTCCGCGACGAGGAGACCGAGCACGTGCGTATGGTGAAGGAGGCGATCGAGGCCCTTCCCCCTGGCGCGGAGGAAGACCTCGAGGACCAAGACGACTGAAGCCTGTCCCTCCCAAGAACCTCGTCCGCACATAGATCATTGACGTATCGCCGGACTGAAGGAAAGCTCGCGTCCGGTGTTCCGCCCAGCAGATTCTCAACGGGAATGGGCAAAATGTGTCGAATACTCGTACAAGAATTGCCCGTTCGAGCTGAGAAGTTGCTCTGTGAATCGGCGCTCGCGTGGTGAAGGACGGGGGTTGGCGCGGTTCCGTTCTTCGGTTCCCCAGCCGGGCATTCCCTCGACCGATGTGTCGACTACTCGTACAGAATATTCCCGTTAACGTTGAGAAACTGCTCCGTTGGCAATCTGCTCTGCGGAGGTTCTATGGCACTCATGGTACAGGTCTGCACTTGAGCGACAAGCGGTCGATGTCGCCTCGCCGGCCCTCACTCAGCTCGGTCCTCGGCTTCTTGGTTCGGGTCTTCACGCGGGTTTTCGACGACAGGTTGGTATTGGGGAAACGCAACGGGACTTGCACCAACGAGAGCGCGCTACACTCGTCAAGGACCTCGAGCGGCGGGTCGAACATGACCCCGTATGGTGCCAAAATTCGGCCGACCAATAACCCTAGCGATGACGCGGTCTTGCTTGCGGCGATAGCGAACAGCCACGGCCTACCGTTGGCCTTGGCGGCAGCCTACGCCTCGGTCCGTGCTTACGCCATCCCTCCAATTCCTCGTTGCGACCATGGCTGGGCGGGTGAACCGTAGCAGAGCTAGCGGCGAATGTGACCGACGTCACACACGCAGACGGGCCTTTGGCGCACGTCGGCGTTTGCGTGGCGAGGCACGAAGAGTTGGGCCGGCGCCCGCTTACTTGTTTGCTACCCAGGCTCTCCTTCGGCCGTTGTGCCGAGTACTCGACAGATTTTGCCCGTTCACGTTGCTAATCCGCTCCGCTGCCCGTCACGGTCAGGAAGCTGCCAGGTCCACAAGGTGTGAGGTTCGTCGCACTATGAAGGGTCGAAGCTTCCCGTCCTGTACATGGACAGCACCGCCGCTCCACCCAGGCCAAGGTTGTGCTGCAGCCCCACCTTGGCCCCTTCGACCTGCCTCTCGCCGGCGATCCCGCGTAGGTGCCAGCAGAGCTCGGCGCACTGCGCGACGCCGGTGGCGCCGATCGGGTGGCCCTTGGAGATCAATCCGCCGGAGGGATTGACGACCCAGTCGCCGCCGTAGGTTGTGGCGCCGGAGGCGACCAAGTCACCGCCTTGCCCGTCGGGGCAGAGGCCGAGCCCCTCGTAGGTGATGATCTCGTTGGGCGAGAAGCAGTCATGCAGCTCGATGACGTCGATGTCGTTTGGTCCCAGGCCGGTCTCCTCGTAGACCTTCTGTGCAGCAGACTTCGTCATGTCGGCCCCGACGAGCTTGATCATCGAGCCCTCGAAGCTGGTCTCGAAGTCGGTTGCCATGGCCTGGCCGATAATTTCCACGGCCTGGTC
>PIVZ01001344.1 GCA_003354045.1 bacterium | reverse complement strand
GCTGTTCTTCAGGTCGACTACTCTCGGTGCTTTCTGTCGCTTCTGTGCCATCGAGCATCCGCAAGCGAGGTCGGCTCGGGGCATTTCTTTGCCGCCTCGGGCATTGCAGCCAGCACGGCCCCGGCCGCCCTTGTGGCACTGATCGGCGCGGTGCCGAGGTCTGCGGCGAGCCGCGGGGCGACCGTGCGGCGCAGCAGCCCGTCAAGATCGGTGATACTGCAGAGGAACCCAGTGGTCGGGTCGGTATCCCCGCATACGACGGCGCGGAGGAGCCAGAACGGTCCCACCAAGCCGTCTTCGGGCGTTCCGGCCCAAGAGTTGAGCGGCTCAGTTCCAGCCTGGGCGGCGGACGGGAACAGGCGTACCTCTCGCATGAGCTTCATTGGCCGGATTCTAGCACTCCGGCGGACTCACGACGACCGCACGCGGATTGGCTGGTTTCCGGCCGGTATTGCCAAGGTGGCGGGAGGGTTCTAGACTACTTCGTTTGCGCTGCAGGTGGAAGGTGCCGTCCGGCGAGACGGCCTCGGCGCAGGTACGCGGACTCGCTGATATTCGGTAGTCGGTTGAGGTTCGAACGGGAGGCGCAATGACAGCGACGTTAGAGAACATCGCGGAACAGATCCGTGCCGGACAGCTCGACGAGGCGGACCAGGCCTTGTCGAGCGCTGCGGCCACTGACGACAACCGGGGTGAG
>PIVZ01000092.1 GCA_003354045.1 bacterium | reverse complement strand
CACGATCTCGTCGTGAATCTCGGAGCCGCGCACGCTGGCCGCCGCGAAGCCGGCGCCCAGCTCGACGCCCTTTACCGCCTGCACGCCCATGAGGGCGGCGGCCAGGCGGGCATCTGCCTTGCGGTCCCAGTGGACGTAACTGCCAAGCCCCGGAGGCAGGCCGGTGGCACACACCTCTACGACGCCGCCCAGCGTGTCGCCCGATTCTTTGCACTCGTCCACCAGCGCGATGACGGCGCGCTCGGCGGCCTCATCGGCCATGCGCACCTCGGAGGCCTCGGCCGCCGCGGCGATCTCGGCTGCAGAGAGCCCGCCGTGGTCGGCCTTGATGCCGCCAATCTCGGCCACGTAGCCGGTAATCTCGATACCGAAGTGCTCGATTACCTGGCGCACCAGAGCCCCGGCCGCCACCCTCGAGGTGGTTTCGCGGGCCGAGGCGCGCTCGAGCACGTTTCGTACGTCGCCGTGGTGGTACTTCTGGGCCCCGGCCAGATCGGCGTGTCCGGGCCGCGGGCGGGTCACGATCATGGAGTCGTCGCGGTCGGCGGCATCGGCCGACATCTTCTTCGTCCAGTTCTTCCAGTCGCGGTTCTCGATCTGCAAGGTGACCGGCGAGCCGAGCGTCTCACCCCAGCGTATGCCCGAGAGAACGCGGGCCTCGTCCTTCTCGATCTTCATGCGACCGCCGCGCCCGTAGCCCTGCTGGCGGCGGGCCAGGTGGCGGTCGACCACGCCCATGTCTACCGGCCAGCCGGCCGGCAGGCCCTCGACGATGACGGTAAGCACCGGGCCATGGGACTCACCGGCTGTAAGGAAGCGCAGCATCGCTTGAAGTTAGCACAGCGTGGGGGGGAATGAATCCCGCCCGGCGGTGCGGCGCCGGCGCGCATCACGGTTGTGCCAGGGTCGGCGCGGCCTCGGCGTCCTCGCTCTCCGGCTCTGCGGCCTCATCCAGATCGCTGGCGCTCCGGCCCGCGGCTACTCCATCCCAGCCACTTCCTTCGCCTGCCGCCGCGGCGCCCTCGGCATCCGCGACCGGCCAAGCGGCTGCGGTTGCGCCGCCGGCACGGTCGAGCAGCGTGGGTCTTACCAGGATTAGCAGCTCCTCACTGTCGCTCTCTTGGCTGCGCTGGCCGAACAGGGTTCCGAGGAGCGGGATGTCGCGCAGCACCGGCACGCCGGTGCCGGAGTGGGTGCTGCCCTCGCGGCTGAGCCCCCCGAGCACGGCGGTCTCACCGTCGGACACCATCAGTTCGGCCGAGACCATGCGGCTAACCTCCTCGGGAATATCGTCAGGCGGCAGCGGCGGCCCCAGACTGCTCGATTTTGCGCGGATACGCAGGCGCACACGGCCGGCCGAGTGCAGGGAGGGCGTGACCTCCAGGCGTACTCCCACCGGCACTTCCTCGGTGGCCCTGCCGGCGCTGTCGCCCACCTCCACGACCTCGTCTCCGACGACGGCTCCGCGGCTCGGCAAGCGGATTCGCAGAATGCGCACGCTTTCGATGGTCGCGTCGCTTCCTTCCAGCACGACCACACGCGGCTGCGAGACCACGCGGGCTTGGCCGGCCGATTCGAGCGCGGCAAGTCGCGCATCCAACCCGTGTGCCCCGGTGGTGGAGACCAGCAGCGCCGCCGCCTTGCCAGCGACATCGGCCGCCGGCAGGTCCACCAATGCCCCCACCTCCCCGCCAAGCGACCATTGGATGCCGAGCTCACTACGCGCCGAGCGCGACAGTTCGACGATCCTGACCTCGAGCAGGATGCGCCGGCGTGGCAGATCGAGCTCACCGGCCAAGCGCGCCGACTCTGCGACGGCGCGCGGGGGTCCACTAACGACCAGGGAGTTGGTCGCTGCGTCGGCGGCCACCGAGGCACCACCAGCTTTGGCCGCACGAGCGAGCACCTTGGCGAGCTCCTCGGCACGCGCATTGTCCAGGCGGACGACGCGCGCCTCGCGGGCAGGCTCTTCCTCTGCGTCCGGCAGTGCGGGTGCCTCGACGCTGCGTTCGGGCGGGCGGGAAGGTGGGTCCCTCCCGCCGCTTCTCGCGTCGTCATCCGTTTCGGCCGCACCCGTGGCCGCTGGCGACCCTGCCGCGAGCTGTGTCGGTTGCCGCGGCGTGCGACCTGCGGCCCATACCTCGATCAGCCCCTCGCCGACTTGGTAGCCGAACCCCGACACTCGGGCGTAGGCCTCTAGCCGGGTCTGCCAGGGCACCGGCGAGGAGCGGCCGAGCGTGGCTCTGAGCGTTCCGTCCACGCCGGGACCGACCAGCAGAGCGCGCCCGGCATCGTCGGCCACGGCCTCCAGCCAAAAACCGAGGGGCTCGCTCACCAGGCCGGGCGCCTGTGCGACGGCCTCGGTCTCCGCGTCAGGCGAGGCGGGGCTTGCCGTCGCCGCCGCACGCGCAGCGGCAGCCGGCTCTCCGACATCGCGGCCCTCACCCCGGCGATGCGGCCTTCGGTCGCGGGCGGCCTGTGCGCCAGTCGCCGCACCGGCAACCCGTGTCGCGCTCGACGGACCTACCATCGCGGCAGTCGCGCCGACAGGGGAAGCAAAGACCCTCGGCCACACCAGCAAAGCAACAGCAGCGGCAGCAACTACAGCGACGGCTGCCGCAGCACCCAGGCGGCTCCGGCGTGGGGGGAGACCGGCCAGCAGGTCAGAGTGCATCGGCGACACCCAGACAGTCGAAGGCCGCCAGCGCCAAACCCACCGGAACGGTAAGCAGCGGTCCGAGCGCAACAGCCGTATCTTCGGCCTCGGGCGTTACGGAAACCGCCGCCAGCGGGTCGAGTGCGGCAGCGGAGGAGCCGGAAGGTGCAGCATCAAACGAGGGCTCGCCGTCGCCGAGCACCGCACCGAGGTTGGCAAGCGCACAGGCGTAGCAGTCTAGTGAGACGAGCTTCAAGTGCGCTTCCTCGAACAGGCGCCTTGCTTCCTCCACCGCGGCGCCACTTGCTTCGACGCACCAGCCGTCAGCCCCCTGCACCTGAACGCGCATCGTGGCTTGGGGCGGCGCGGCGCCCGAAACCCGACCCGCCGGTGCTACGTCTTGTTCGTCGTCATCTCTGATTACCCGGGCGTAGACGTCATCCAGTGCCGCCAGGTTGGCCAACGAGCGGCTGCCCAACACCAGGGCGGTCTCCAGAAGGCCCGGCGCGAATAGTGGGCCCGCGGAGGCCGCGGCTGCCTCCACCACGGTGCAGGCGCGCAGCAGGGGCTCGTCGGCCGTGGGCTCGAGCACGGCCGCAACCAGGCGCTCCGGCCCCAGGTGCCAGAACGCCTTGGCGCGCCGCCGGCCGGGCAACGCCAGCGACCATCCGTGCCGCGATATGCGATGTGCGCGAGTCACGGCGGGAAGCTTGCCCGATGACCGCCCCTGGCATCAACGACGGTGCTGTAATGTGCTCGCGGGGATCTGCGCCCGTCGCCCGGCTGACAATGTCGCGGCATCGACAAAGCGTCCCCGGCGTGAAACATGGAGCGCGGCGGCAACCGAGAGAAACCGAGAAAGTGGAGAGCTATGTAACAGTCGCGCCGATACCGCCCATTCCGTCCGTCGGTGTCCTTACCTACCGGGTTCCGGAGGAAGCCGCCGCGGCGGTGGTGCCCGGCGTGCGCGCGATCGTCCCGCTCGGGCGCCGGCGGGTCACCGGGCTGGTCATTGCCCGCGCCGACGGCCCGCCTGAGAACGTCAAGTGCCGAGACGTAGACTCCGTGCTCGACGCTGAGCCGGTGGTACCTGTCGATCTCCTCGAGCTTTGCTCGTGGATGGCCAGCTATTATCTCGCCGGCCTCTCCGAGGTGCTTTCCGTTGCCATCGGGCGCGGCCTGACGACGGCCTCCAAGCGCCTGATCTCGCTACTCGATAGCGAGCGCGCCCACACGGATGCGGAGAGGCGACTGGTAGCCGCGCTGGCCGCTGCCGGCGCCCCGCTAGAGCCCGCCGCCCTGGCTAGCCGGCTCGAACTGCGCTCGGTAAATGCCACCATCTCCAAGCTCGCCGAGCGTGGCGCCCTCAGCGTGCGCGAGGTGCTGGCAGAGCCCAAGGTGAAGGCGCGCTTCGAGACCTACGCGACGGTCGCGCGCGTCCCTGAGGAGCACGAGGCGGCCGAGCTCTTCAAGCGCGCCCCGCGGCGCCGTGAGATTTTCGAGTACCTGCTCGAGCGCCCTGCGCGCACAGCCACCCTGGCCGAGCTTTCCTCCTTGTTCGCCGCGCCCACTACCCAGCTTCGTGTCCTGTCCGATGCCGGCCTCGTCGGCTTGGAGAGAGCCGAGCATTACCGGCAGCCGAGCACCGCCGTCGAGCGGAGCCCCGAGATAGAGCTCAGCCCCGAGCAACGTGGTGCCATCGAAGCGGTCTCGGCCGAGCTCGGAGGCTTCAAGAGCTTCCTCCTGCAAGGTGTGACCGCCAGCGGCAAGACCGAGGTCTACCTACGGCTCATACGCACGGTGCTCGACCGCGGGCAGAGCGCCCTGGTGTTGGTTCCCGAGATCTCGCTCACTCATCAGCTCCTTGCCCGGCTGCGCGGGCGCTTCGGTGAGAGCGTAGCGGTGCTTCACAGCGAGCTCAGCGCCGGCGAGCGCTGGGACCAGTGGCGGCGCATCGCGCGCGGCGAGGCACGCATCGCCATGGGCGCGCGTTCTGCCGTGGTCGCGCCACTGGCCCGCCTGGGCCTGATTGTCATCGATGAGGAGCACGACCCCTCCTACAAGCAAAAGGACGGCATCCGCTACCACGGCCGCGATGTAGCGGTAATGCGCGGGCAGCTGGCTGACTGCCCGGTGATTCTGGGCTCGGCCACGCCGTCGCTCGAGTCGTGGAACAATGCCCGCCAGGGCCGCTACCAACACCTACTGCTACCGCAGCGGGTGACCGCCAACCCGGTGCCGAGCGTGGAGGTCGTCGATCTGCGCGGGCGCGACATCATCGCCCTCGGTGGCCTCGGCGAGCACCTCTCCGAGCAGCTTCGCAAGAACTTCAAGGACAAGGGCCAGAGCCTGCTCTTCCTCAACCGCCGCGGCTTCGCCAACCACCTGCAGTGTTACGAGTGCGGCGAGCTGGTCGAGTGCGACGCTTGTAGCGTGGGAATGACCGTACACAAGGGCAAGGCCGAACTGTGCTGCCACCACTGCGACGCGCGCCGGCCGCTGCCGCGCAACTGCCCGACCTGCGGCGGCGATGCCTTGCTTTCCCAGGGCCTCGGCACCCAGCGGCTCGAGGATGCCATGCGCCGGCTGCTTCCAGCGGCGCGCATAGCGCGGCTCGACCGCGACGCGGCCGCACGCAAGGGCCGCTCGGGTTCGATCCTGCAAGACTGGAAGCACCACCGGGTGGACGTCCTCATAGGCACCCAGATGATTACCAAGGGGCACGACGTTCCCGGTGTCACGCTGGTCGGCATCGTACACGCCGACCTGGCCCTCGGCGTGCCCGACTTCCGCGCTGGCGAGCGCACCTTCCAGCTCCTCACCCAGGTGGCTGGGAGGGCCGGGCGAGGCCAGAAGCGCGGCCGTGTGATCTTGCAGACCTACCAGCCCGAGCATCCTGCCATCGCTGCGGCCGCGCACCACGATTTCGACGGCTTCGCCACTGCCGACCTCGCTGAGCGCGCCGAGCTCGGCTATCCGCCGCTCGCTCGCATGGTGTTGATGCGCTTTGAAGGAGCCGACAGGAACGCCACCGAGGGAGTGGCGCTACAGGCCGCCCGTCGGGCCGCCGCACTGGCGCGCTCGGACCCGGAACTGCTGGTGCGCGGGCCGGCGCCTTCGGCCATCGAACGTGTCAAGGGGCGCTACCGCTACCAGCTACAGCTTCGCGGCCCGAACGGCGCGAGCGCCCGCCGGGCCGCCGCCGAGGCACGGGGCGCCGTGGACGTGCAGGCTCGGGGGGCGAGCGTACGCGTCCTCATCGACGTCGATCCGACCGACATGCTGTGACCCGGGCGGATCGCCGCCAACCCCGCTCCGCCCGCCGCTGACCCCCCTGTGGCCTTTCTCTTGCAGTTTAGCCCGAGTTCGCGTTATCTACGGCGGTCGTGGCGATAGTGCCGATATACAAGTACCCCAGCAAGGTACTCAAGAAGACCGCAGGCAAGGTCGAGAACATCAACGGCAGCACCGCCGGGATGTTGAACGACATGGTCGATACGATGTACGCGGCCAACGGCATCGGTCTGGCCGCACCGCAGGTAGGTATGCTCGAGCGGGCCATCGTCATCGACTACGATCCCGAGAACCGCGGCAAGAATCTGTTCAAGATCATCAACCCGGCCGTTGTCGAGGCCGAGGGCGAGGCCACCCGCGAGGAAGGGTGCCTGAGTGTGGTCAACTACAGCGCCGAGGTGACACGCGCGGCCAAGGTGCTGGTGCGCGGCTGGGGCATCGATCAGAAGGAGGTCGAGATCGAGGCCGACGATCTGCTCGCGGTGTGCCTGCAACACGAGATCGATCATCTCGACGGCACGCTCTTCCTCGACCACATCTCGCGGCTCAAGCGCGAGCTCTACCGCAAGCGTCTCAAGAAGCAGTCGGCGCAGGCGCCAAGCGACGATCGTGGCAAGGTCCCCGCAATCTGACGGTGCCGATGGCGAGCGCCTACGGCTCGTTTTCTTCGGCACGCCTCCTTACGCCGCCGTATCTCTGGCGGCGCTCTTGTCAGGCCCCCACGAGATAGTCGCGGCGGTCACACGCCCGGACAAACCGTCGGGGCGCGGTAAGCGCATGCAGACCTGCGCCGTCAAGGCGATGGCCCTCGAGCGCGGCATAGAGGTGCTCGACCCGTCCTCGCCGAAGGACCCGGCATTCGCCGAGCGGCTCGCCGAGCTCGCCCCGGACCTCGGCGTGTGCGTGGCCTACGGGCGCATAATCCCCATGAACGTCCTCGAACTGCCGCGCCTCGGCATCATAAATGCCCACGGTTCTCTACTTCCGCGCCTGCGCGGCGCCGCACCCATAGAGCGGGCCATCCTCGAAGGTGAGAAAGAGACCGGCGTGACGATCATGTACACCGACGAGATCATGGACACCGGCGACATCTTCTTCTTCGAGAAAGTCGAGATCACCGCCGACACCACCGGCGGCGAGTTGCGCGAGCGCATGGCCGAGCTCTCGGCCGGGATGCTGGTGGAGGCCGTCAAGCGCCTGGCGCGCGGCCAGGCCGAGCGCACTCCGCAAGACGACTCGCTGGCGACCAACGCGCCGCCGCTGGCCAAAGAAGAAGCGGCCATCGATTGGGCGGCCTCCAGTGAGGACGTGGACCGGCGGGTGCGCGCCTTCGCTCCCAAGCCGGGAGCCTTCACCTTCGACGGCGACCGCCGGCTGAAGATCCTGGCCGGCCGCCCGCTTGCCGACGCTCAGGTGGCCGGTGAGCCGGGCTGCATAGGTGAGACGACTGGCGAGGGCTTTACCGTCGCTTGCAGCCGTGGAGCTTTTCTCGTCACAGCCGTCCAGCCCGAAGGACGCAAGGCGATGGACGCCGACGCCTACATGCGCGGTTGCCGCGACGCGGACCCGCACCGCCGGCTCCATGGTTAGCGTGCATGGATCGCTGCACACCCTGCCGCGTCCCAGCCCGCATCGCTGTCTCGTGTGCGAGGCGTGTTATCGCATGCGGGCTAGAAGATCGGCGGTAACCGATGCCAGCCGTGACTGACCCGCGAGCGCTCGCCTACTCGGTCCTCTTCGACGTCGAGAAAGGATCTTTTGCCGATGCGTTATTGGGCAGAGCATTGGAACGCTCCTCCCTGGCCGGCGCCGACCGCGACCTGGCCACCATGCTCGTCTACGGAACGTTGGCTCGGCGGCTCACCCTCGACCACGCGCTCGCCGAGTACTGCAATCGCCCGCTGGGAAAGATGGACCTGCCGGCACTCACGCTGCTGCGCCTGGGACTCTTTCAGATCGTCTTCCTCGATCGCGTGCCCGACTATGCCGCCGTTGGGTCCACCGTCGCGGTGGCCAAGCAGGCGGCACCTTGGACAGCCTCTCTGGTAAACGCGGTCCTGAGACGCGCGGCGCGCGAGGGACAGCCGCCGCTGCCGCCACCCGGCCCGCAAAGGCTTGCCGTGGAAACCTCGCACCCTCCGTGGCTCATCAAGATGTGGCAGAGCGAGCTCGGCGAGCAGGAGACGGCGCTGTTGCTGGCCGCCGACAACGAGCCGGCGCCAACGGTCTACCGCGCCCTCGTCGCTCGCGAAGAGGCATTGGCAAGAATGGCCGAGGACGGCGTGCAAGCCTCGGCGGCCGATGTGGCGCCCGATGCGATCGTGGTCCGTCCGGCGCGCCGCTTTCCCGGCCTCGCCATGGCACAGGGCGAGGCGTCGCAGCTCGTGGTGCGCTACCTTGCGCCGGCGGCCGGCGAGCGGGTGCTCGACGCCTGCGCCGCACCGGGCGGCAAGGCCGCCTACATCGCACGCATGGTCGGCCCGGACGGCAAAGTAGTCGCCAGCGACGCGGCCCACGGCTCCGGCCGTCGCATTCGCGGCGCGCTGGCGGCGGCCGGCGTGGACAACGTCACCGTAATGGAAAGCGCCGTCGAGGAGCTTGGCAGCGAACCGACCCTCCGGGATTTCGACGCCGTACTGGTGGACGCGCCATGCTCGGGCCTCGGCACCCTCAGGCAGCACCCGGAGATCCGCTGGCGACGCGGGCCCGCAGACACGATCGAGCTGGCCGAGCGCCAGCGCCGCATCCTGGAGGCCGCTGCCGACCGCGTAAGACCCGGCGGCCGCCTGGTCTATGCGACCTGTACGATTGCCCGAGTCGAAAACGATGACGTGGTAGACGGCTTCCTCGATAACCGCGCGGACTTCACTCCGGACGACGCCGAGTTCGAGCCGCTGCTCGCACCCGTCATCGACACCGACGGCCGTATGCGAACCTTCCCCCATCGCCACGGCATGGACGGCTTCTTCGCCGCCCGCCTGAAGCGCCTCGGCTAGACGAAGCCGAGACCGCTTGCCGCGCGCCGCTTGCCAGCCCGCCGGGGCTTCCGTATAAAGCGCGCGTGCCGCTCGTAGCGCCTTCTATACTGTCCGCCGACTTCGGGCGTCTGGCCGAAGAGGTCGCTGCCGTCACCTCAGGCGGTGCCGACTGGATTCATGTGGACGTCATGGACGGCCATTTCGTGCCCAACCTCACCTTGGGGCCGGTCGTGGTCGAGGCCGTCAACCGCGCCACCGACCTCCCGCTCGACGTCCACCTGATGATCGAGAACCCGGAGCGGTATATCGAGGATTTCGTCAAGGCCGGCGCCGATTACGTGACCGTACACCAGGAGGTCGTCTCCGACCTGCCGGCGATCGTCGAGCAGATAAGGGCGGCGGGCGCCAAGGCCGGGGTGGCGATCAACCCGGACACGCCGGTCGAGACCATAGAGGACCTGGTCGGCGGCGCGGACCTGCTGTTGGTCATGAGCGTCAATCCCGGGTTTGCCGCTCAGGGCTTCATGCCGGTGGCCCTGCCCAAGCTCGAGAGGCTGCGCGAGCTGCGAGACCGGGCCGCAAGCCCTTGCCTGCTCGAGGTAGACGGCGGCATCAAGCCCGATAACGCCGCTACCGCGGTGGGCGCCGGCGCCGACGTCCTGGTTGCAGGCTCGGCCGTCTTCGGTAGCGACGACTATCCGGGCCCGATAGCGGCGCTGCGCAGCTCGGGTTGAGACGTCCCTCCGCGCCCGACGCGGCTGCCGGCCGGGCCCACCGAGTGGCGATAATCGGCCCCAACTTCGTTTTTCCCAGGGTGCGTGTTATCCAGTCGGATTCGTTAGGAGCGCATTTCGGGGTGTAGCTCAGCCTGGTAGAGCACTGCGTTCGGGACGCAGGAGCCGGAGGTTCAAATCCTCTCACCCCGACTCTCCCCCTCTTTCGGAACCGTTTCATGGGCTATAGGGGAAATCTCGGCTGTCTGTGGATACTCCTGTTTATCTTCCTGATAGGCGGGACTCCCTTTCTGATCGGCGTGGCACGGATCTTTCTCGCCTTCGTCGTCATCGTCACGGTGGGCGGCTGGCTGGGAAGCTGGTGGATCCGCCGCAAGGCTGTCGAGTACTACACGAGCACCCAGAGCGAGAGTCACAACCGTTTCGTCGAGCTGCTCGTGGAGTTGCTGGTGCGCCTGGCCGAGATCGACGGCGAGCTGAACCGCAGCGAGGTTACCGCCATACGGCGGTTCTTCCAGGAGCGTCTCGGTTATCGCGACGAACGCCTGGTATGGCTGCGCGACCTGATCAAGATATCGCGCGGATCGACTCGCAGCACCGAGGAGATCTGCGCGCGCCTGGCCACGGACTACGGGCTGCAAGAGCGCTTCATTGTCTTGCAGGTGCTCGTCCAGGTCGCCCAGGCCGACGGCCGCTTGACCGCTGCCGAGACCGCCTTCGTCGAGCAGGTGGCAGGCCTGCTGGGGCTCGGCGCTTTCGTTCGCAGCTTCGCGAGCGCCGGCGCCGGCGCTGGTTGGCAACAGGCGGGCCCGAGCATGCGCGACCGCACCGAGGAGGCCCTCTCCGAGCTCGGCCTGGAGCAGGGCGCGGGCGCCACTGAGATCAAGCAGGCCTGGAGGCAGCTGTCCAAGGAGAACCACCCGGACCGCGTCAATCATCTCGGTGGCGAGTTCCGGCGCCTGGCCGAAGAGCGGATGCGAAAGATCAACGCGGCCTACGACACGCTCAAAGAAGCCGGCTTGGCCGAATGAGCCACTGCCCACTATACGGGCACTGCCAAGAAGAGTAGCAGTGGCGCCAGCTCGCCAGGGAGCTAACGCGGCGCTTTTGTGCACGGCCAGCCTGGCATCGGTATTGCAATTCAGCAGCGGGCGCCGGTCCCACGAGGTAACTGATAAAACCGCCGCGCCCGAAGCGAAAGGGCACCTGCCCACAGGCCGGAAGCGTTTTACTGCGGCGATCTTTTGCTTTTAGTATTACGCGCCCCGAGTGTGCGCCCTCAAGCTTTAAAAGGAGATCTAGGGACATGAAGAAAGTCGAAGCGATCATCAAGCCTTTCAAGCTCGATGAGGTGAAAGAAGCTCTCGGTGCGGTTGGAGTCCAGGGAATCACGGTAACTGAAGTCAAGGGCTTCGGCCGCCAACGCGGACATACCGAGCTGTACCGCGGCGCCGAGTACGTCGTGGACTTCTTGCCCAAGGTCAAACTCGAAGTCATCGTCAAGGACGATCACGCGGCCCAGGTAGTCGAGGCCATTGCCTCGGCGGCCAAGACCGGTCGGATAGGCGACGGCAAAATATTCGTTACCTCTGTGGAAGACGTCGTGCGCATTCGCACCGGAGAGACGGGCGAAGAGGCGCTCTAGCTACGGCTAGTACGCGGGCGACCGCGACGATCGCACAGATTCATCAAGGAGCAGTAAATGACGCCCAAGGAAGTATTGGAGTTCGCAGAAAAGAACGGAGCCCGGATGGTGGACTTCAAGTTCGTCGATCTGCCGGGCACGTGGCAGCACTTCACGACGCCGGTCAGCGAACTGGAAGAGGGCCTGTTCGACGACGGACTGGGCTTTGACGGCTCGTCGGTCCGAGGTTGGCAGGCTATCCACGCCTCCGACATGCTGGTGATCCCCGACCCGACGACCGCGGTGATGGATCCGTTCACGGAACATCCCACTCTGTCGCTTCTCTGCGACATCGAAGATCCGTTGACGCGAGAGCGCTATTCGCGCGATCCGCGCAACATCGCCAGGAAGGCGACGGACTTCCTCAAGTCCACCGGTATCGGCGACATCGCACTGTTCGGACCCGAGCCCGAGTTCTTCATCTTCGACAGCGTGCGCTTCGAACAGCGGGAAAACACCGGCTACTACGAGGTGGACTCGATCGAAGGCGTCTGGAACACCGGCGAAGACGGAGGCCAGAACCTCGGCCATAAGCCGCGTTACAAGGAAGGGTACTTCCCGGTTCCGCCCACCGACAGCTTGAACGACCTGCGCTCCGAGATGGTGCTGGCAATGGAGGAGGTCGGCCTGCACGTCGAGAAGCAGCACCATGAGGTGGCGACCGCCGGCCAGGCGGAGATCGATCTGTTC
>PIVZ01001343.1 GCA_003354045.1 bacterium | reverse complement strand
TGGTCGATCGAGCGGCGGCCGCGCTTGTAAGTGGCCTCGAGCTCGATCTCCACTCGCGTGCCGTGCTTGACGCTCTCCCAGTCCACCTCCACGTCCTTCGTCACGATCGGCTCGTTCTTAGCCGTATCGATCTTCACTTCGTAGTAATGCGCCTGCGCCCGCGGGCCGGTCTTGCTCGTGATCGAGACCGGCTTGCCGGTGGTCAGCTGGCCGTACATGCCAGCCGCGCTGATGCCGATCCCCTGCTGCCCGCGGCTCTGCTTGAGCGTATGGAATTTTGAGCCGTAGAGGAGCTTGCCGAAGATCTTCGGGATCTGGGCTTTCACGATTCCCGGTCCGTTGTCCTGCACGATCACGCGAAAGCGGCTCTCGGCGATCTGGTGCGCCTCGACTCGGAGATCCGGCAGAACGCCCGCGTCCTCGCAGGCGTCGAGGCTGTTGTCGACCGCCTCCTTGATCGTCGTGAGCAGGGCCTTCGCCGGATTGTCGAAACCGAGCAGGTGGCGGTTTTTCGTGAAGAACTCGGAGATCGAAATGTCACGCTGCTTCTTCGCCTGCTGCTCTGCGCTGCCACCCTTCTTGAATCCGCGCGAGTCACCGTCGGAGGACTTCCCACGCGTGCCGGCCGCTGGGGCCTTCTTCGGGGCAGCCGCTTTCTTCTCAGCAGTTTTTTTATCAGAGGTTTTCTTATCAGTGGTT
>PIVZ01001342.1 GCA_003354045.1 bacterium | reverse complement strand
TCAAGCTCAAGACCAACGACGAACACCGGGAGCAGTTCCTCAAGCAGTTCGTCCCTAAGATGAGCGACCTGGGTATCAAGGGGCCGGACGACGAATGCCGCTACGATGAGGCGACCAACTCCTGGCTCTACACCGAACCGGACTGGGATGAGTTCAAGCGCGTGGTGCGCGGCGGCGGCCCGGCGACACAGGAGCGAATCGAGACGCGCCGAATGGCCCACGAGGACGGACGCTGGGTCCGAGAGGCACTGGCCGCGGCGGCTGCCAAAAGGCCGATCCCGACCCCGCCGAGCCCTGAAAGGGCGTCATAAGCGAATGCGGTGAGGGAGCGCCGGGTGGCATGGGCAAACTCGTTTGCCCGTGTTCCTTCCGGACGCCCCACGGGCAAGCTGCTGCTTGCCCATGCCACCCTGTGCGTGACGCACGGCGGGCAGGGCGGGGCCTGGATTCGGCACCGGGTGAGACGGGCATCTGAAGAGACCTTCGTGACGGATTCGAGGGCTACGGAGCGACCGACATGAGCGACGCGACGAACACCGGCGACACAACCAGCACCGGCGACACAACCAGCACCGGCGACACCCAGTGGCCCGTCTTCGAGGTCTTCCACCAACAGGCACGGGGCGAGCCGCACGTCCACGTCGGCTCGGTTCACGCCACCGACCCGGAAATGGCGCTATTGCTGGCCAAAGAGCAGTT
>PIVZ01001341.1 GCA_003354045.1 bacterium | reverse complement strand
CCTCCTTCGACCTGCACGGCCCGGCCGCTGTGAGTTGGTGAGACTACGGGCGCCGAGAACCGCAGCTCGCTGGCCAGACGCCTCTGGGCCGCATCGGTCAACCGGCGGACATCGCTCGTCTGGCCCTTTACCTGGCGAGCGATGCAAGCTCCTGGATGACCGGCGCCGTCGTGCCGCTCGACGGCGGTCTGAGCCTGGCTGGGTGAGGCCGGAAAGCGTCGTCGACTTGAGAGCCGGGGGCTGTGTGTCATACAATGGCGAGGCTTGAGTCAGAATAGAGGAGAACCGACGGTGACGGACATCACGGATCCTGCCAGCGGTGGTGGCCCAGACGGTCCTGGCCCAGCCACTGGCGACGCACAGCAGCAACGCGCCCGCCTCTCCAAAGAGGAACGCCGGGTGCTTCTGGCACGCATTGAGCGAGAAGCGAGCCGAAGTCGTGCGGAGACTCACGAGAAGATTCTTCAACGCGCCGAACAAGCGCTCCAAGACGGCAACCGGGAGCAGGCGATACGCCTTGCCGACCACCTTGACAAGACCAACCCCAACCTGACGGGGCTCGGAGCGCTCCACTCCAAGCTCGGCGAGGCACAGAAGCTCGAGAAACAGCGATCGAACGTCACCAAGGCCGAGGAGCTGCTTCTGCGTTATGTCCAGGAACGGCACAAGCAGGCTGCGGAGTTCGCTCTCGAGGCCTTG
>PIVZ01000638.1 GCA_003354045.1 bacterium | reverse complement strand
CTCCGTCATTGCAAAGGATCCCCAACGCGGCCGGTCGGGTTTGACGAACGGACCGAGGAAGCGCTGCTTTTGCTCCTCGGTTCCCATGGAGAGAACGCTCGGCTCGCCCAGCCCCGGCCCCGGGAAAGACACGGTCACGCCGCGGTCCCAGTAAGAGAGCTCCTCTGCAAGGCACAGGAAGGAACGTGAGGTGCCCGGGCCTGCCTTGCTCTTGGTGTCGGAAGCGCTCTTTGCATCCGAGGCCTCGGGGCGCCAGCGTGTGCGTCCCTGACCCGCGGCGACCAGCAGCTCGAAGAAAGGATGATCGGCCGGGGTCGGGCGTCCCAGGCGATCGGCTTCCAGTCCGAGCGGTCGCAGTTGGCTGCGACCGAGCTCGGTTATCATGCTGCGGCGCTCCGCGGTCTCCTCATCGATGGTGAAGTCCATCAGCAGACCTCCGCTTCTTGCTCGAGCCGGTTCGTTGCATCCTCGCGGGCGCAGTCCACGCCACCTGCCATGAGGCCGAGCGTTCGCGCTTCACGCATCATCTTTTCCACCGGATGGTCCTGTACGAATCCATGGCCGCCGAGTATCTGAAGCGCATTGGGAGTGACGAACATCGCCTGCTCCGAGGCCTCGATATAGGCCACCGCCGAGTCGTCCTCGTCCTCCCCTCGGTCACGCTTCCAGGCCGCCTCCCACACCAACAGGCGCGTGGCTTCGACCGCGGTGGCCATGTCGGCAATCAAGAAGGCCAGCGCCTGGTGATGGGCGATCGGTTTTCCGAAAGCCGTGCGCTCCACGGCATAGTCGCGAGAGTAGTCTGCGGCCGCTCGCATGACACCGAGGAGCGTGGCGGCGGTATGGAGCCGTGTGCGCGCAAGCGCACGGCCTGCGCCGGCGGCGTCTTGCCAGGCGGCTACTACCGGCGCGTTTTCCAGCACCAGCGACGAGGCGCCTGCTGCGCGCAGGCCGGCGCCGCGCAGAGGCTCGGTGGCGATCCCTTCGCTGAGCACACAGGCCCCCTGTCTGCCGAGCACGACCAACAGGTCCACGCTGTCGGCGGGGATCCACGGCACCTCGCCCGAGATCGTCCGTCCCTGCCCGATGAGCTGTTCGGAGAGATCCGTTACCAATACCGCGCGCGAGCCTTGGCGATCGAGCAGGGGGAGGGCGAGCGTCTTCAGGTCATCCTCGTCGCCGAGCTCGAGCAATGGGTAGAGCGCCGGGCCGAAAGGGTCGAGGGCGAGCACGGCTCCGGCATCACCGGCAGCCAGCTCCTCCAGGACCATCACCCTGGCCAGCGTTCCGAGCCCGGCGCCGCCGAGCGCCTCCGGAAGCTCCAGCATGGCGAGCCCGATCTGGCCGAACGCATCGCGTACTTTGGCCGGCAATGTTCGAGCCGACTCGTGGGCACGCTGCTCGGGCCACAGATGCTCGCGTGCGAAGCGCCGGGCAGTTTCTCTCAGGAGCTCGAGCTCCGGTTCCAAACTGAAGTCGATCATCGTCGTACCGGCCTGGTTGCCTTTCTCATGCGCAGGCCCTCCCGAGCCCGGGTCAGCCGAGCTCCACGCTCACGTTCTTGATCTGGGTGTACTCGAGGATGGCCTCGCGGCCGCCTTCGCGACCGAAGCCGGAGCTGCCATATCCTCCGAAGGGGGCAGTGTGCGGAATGTTGCCGTAGCTGTTGATCCATACGCAGCCGGCGCGTACTTCCTCAGCGAAGCGAAGCGCACGCTTCACGTCACGGGTCCAGATGCCGGCGGCCAGACCGAAGGCCGTCTGATTGGCAAGCCGCAGCGCCTCGTCAAAGCCCTCGAAGCGCATTACCGAGACCACCGGGCCGAAGATCTCGTCGCTGACGATGGTCATCTCCGGCGTTGCCTCCGTGAAAACGGCCGGCTCGATGAAGAAACCCGGGCCGTCAATCTTGGCCCCGCCGCAGCTCAAATGGGCACCCTCGGCGCTGCCCGCTGCTACGTAATCGAGGACCCTGTTGCGCTGTTGCTCCGAGATCAGCGGGCCCAGGAAGTTGGCAGGATCGGCAGGGTCGCCGACGGTGAGCCCCGAGGCAATGGCCGTCAGCTTCTCGACGAACTCGTCATGGATCGAGCTTTCGAGCAGTACACGGCTTCCGGCCGCGCAGGCCTGCCCGGACAGAGCGAAGGCTCCGGTCATTACTCCGCCGAGGGCTTGGTCGATCGATGCGTCTGCCATCACCACGTGGGGAGACTTGCCGCCCAGTTCTAGATGGACCGGCTTGAGGTTGGCCGCGGCGGCGGCTTGCACGTTTCGCCCGGTGGCCGTGCCGCCGGTAAACGTGATCTTGTCCACGTCCGGATGACCGACCAGGCTACGTCCGGCCTCCGCACCGCCGGTCACTATGTTGACGACCCCGGGAGGAACGCCGGCCTCGATACAGAGCCGCGCGAAGTACAGGGCCGACAGGGATCCCATCTCGGATGGCTTGAGAACCACGGTGTTGCCCGCCGCAAGTGCAGGCCCCAGCTTGCTGCCGAGAAACAGTGACGGCGTGTTCCACGCGTATACGGCGGCCACGACCCCGTAGGGCTCGCGGCGGGTGTAGTCGAAGACGTGTCCGGACGGCACCGGCACCACATCGCCGTAGATCTTGTCGGTCCAGGTCGCGAAGTACTCGAGGTTTCGCACCAGGGCGCGCGCGCCAAAGCGCTGGGCGACCAGGCTGATGAGGCCTACGTCGAGCGTGTCAATCGTCGCGAAGCGCTGCTGATCGCGCTCAGCCAGGCGCGAGAGCTCGAGCAGTGTGCGCTTGCGCAGGCCGATGTTACGCCGCCAGTCGGTCGTCTCGAAGGCGCGGCGCGCCGCATCGACGGCAGCGTCCACGTCGCCGGCAGAAGCATCCGGTACCTGTCCGAGCTCACCTCCGGTAG
>PIVZ01000637.1 GCA_003354045.1 bacterium | reverse complement strand
CAGGGCAGGCTTCCGAACAAGGACCTGGGCAAGCTCAAATCCCTCAAGCTGCTGCATTGCATGCTTCGGAACAGGGACCCAGGCAAGCTCGAACGCCTCAAGCTGCTGCACGGCACAATCCAGAACAAGGACTTGGGCAAGATCAATGCGGTAGCCACGAAGCAGATCTCGGGCTGTCTGAAGAACAACGCGAAGGGCAAGGCGTTCAATCAGGACGATCCCGCCATCGACACGCTGGCCGAGTGCACGGTCGATGACCCTAAAGACAAGATCAGCGGGGCCGAAGAAAAAGCCACGGAGCATTTTGCCTCCAAGTGCCTCGCACCGCTTCCACCTTACGCCATGACCGACGTCGCGACCGTTGCCGCGGCGGCCAAGGCCAAGAGCGCGGGGCTGGCCTCCGGCGCCTTCGGAGAAGATCTCGATGCGCCGGGTTTGTTGGTGAAGAACGACGACGATGAGGCCGCGGCCAAGTGTCAGGGGAAGATTTGGAAGGCTTTGGCCAAGTGCGAGAAGGTACGGCAAAAAGAGTTCTCCAAGTGCAAGAAGAAGGGGCTCAAGGACGAGGGCATCGACTCGACCATCGCCCTGGAAACGTTGTGCTTGACCCAAGAGGGAGATCCCGCGACCTCGCAACCGGACCCGAAGGGAAAGATTGAAAAAGCCTGCGGTGATCCCGACAAGGGAATTGCCGCCAAGCTGGGCGAAGCTTGCGAAGGGCAGGATCTCGCCGCGCTCTTCCCCGATTGTGGCGCCGAAGGCACTCCGGCCGTTTGTTTCGATGAAGCCGTGGCATGCGAGCTGTGTGTCGCTTTGAACGTGGCCGATGCTCTCGAGCGAAACTGTGATGCTTTCGATAATGGGCTCGACGACGGCAGTTGCGGCTGCGGCGACGGCGTTCTGACCCCTGCCGAGGAATGTGACGACGGTGACCTTGACAATGACGACGGCTGCTCGAACACCTGCGTGCTCGGCGCAGGGCTGAGTTGCCTCGATATTCTGAACAACGGTGGTGGTGGCGCGGACGGACTCTACTCGGTCGAGACGCCAAGCGGCCCCTTCGAGGTCCACTGTGATTTCTCCTCGGCCGGCGGCGGTTGGACCCGCGTCGGTATCCTGGATGGTGTTGTCGATTACTGCACGAGTGCACCTGTGACCGATCTGCGCGCGGACCCGAATGCAACATCCGGCAAAGTGCCCGACGCCGACGTGCAGGCGTTCTTGACCCAAACGCCCGCTTCTCCGGTCCAGGTCATGTTCTACGTGCCGGCAGGCGGACGTTTTCTCTGGCACGACCTCGAGAACGTTACCGACTTCGATACGGCCACGAGGCACACCTCATCGAGCTTCTATTGTACCGACTGGCACTGCGACGACGGTTCGACCGATGCCACTGTCTGCGGAGGAGAAGGCGCAGGCTGTCCGGTTACAGGGCATGGCTCGTCCGGAACCCATAAGAAAGTGTATGTGGATTTCGGCTCCGCGACACACATCCATGGCATGCACATCAACGGTTCTCTTTGCGGCCTGCCGAACTACACGCGCCAGCCCATCTGGGTCTATGTGCGTTGAGGCCGGGTGAGCCCGGCGACAGGCGCCGTCTCTACTTCTTGCTTCCGTACAGAGAATGCATCATCGCGCCGATTAGCCGGATGGCGGTCTTGCGACCGAGAATCTTGCCGATCACGAAAGCGCTCACGCGATTGGCTCTGCCGGGGACCCACCTCGGACCGCTTCCCAGAGAGTCGAGCGCCTCGGTGACCACGTCTCGCGGCGCCATGACGCTGAGCCACCTTTCGGTTTCCCGTCGCGGGTTGGCGCTGTTGTAGCCTGGCGTGGCGGTCGCTCCCGGCAGCAAGGCCATGACGTCCACACCGTGTTCGCGCAGCTCCTGCCAAAGGCCCTCGGCGAGGATCAGGTTGTAGGCCTTGGTGGCGGCGTAGTTGGCCACGTATGCGCTGCCTTGCTGCGCCGAGCCGGAGGAGAGTATGAGGATTCCGCCGCGGCCGAGAGCGACCATCTTCGGTGCGAACTCGTGAACGAGCGCCAGAGGCGCCTGCACGTTGATCGCGACCGTCTTCTGCTTCTCTTCGAGACTGCGATCGACGAACAATCCGACAGGGCCGGCGGCGGCGTTGCTGACCAGCAAGCCGATCTCCAGGCCCTCGGTTTGCTCACCGAGCGTCGCCATGAAGTCCGGGGAAGACAGATCGAGCGCTACCGGCCGGATGTCTCGGCCGCTTCGTTCTGCTATCTCCTTTGTCGTTTGCTGGAGCTCGTCGCCGAGCACGTCCACCGCGACTACATCGAGGCCGCGCGTAGCCAGTTGCTCGGTGAACTCTGCACCCAGCCCGCGCGCGGCGCCGGTCACCAGCGCCCACGGTCCATACTTGGTTCGGAAAGCTTCAGACATCGACACGCCGTCCCCTTGGTCCCGCACGAAGATTTGCGAGATCTAGTTTTCGAAGTAGCAGCCGCATGAGGGCTCTACCCTAGGATCATTGCGCAGCTGGTCCCACCGGGCGGAGGTGCATCGCCGGGTCGTTTGACCAGAGTATTCGATTGTATACTATAGGACACGCAAGTGTCGGATAGGGGGTGTGGGCCTTCGCGCCCGGCGCCCGCACGAGAGTCTCGACACAGAGCAATCACAAGAGCACGGAGAAACCCGATGGCAACGAGCACGACCATACCAGGTCTCGAGAAGTTCGATCCCAGCACTGCAGAGATGATGATCTCGCTTAACGATGCGGCGACTGGACTGCCCCAGTACCTGGGGATTCGTATCGAGGAGATGACGCCGGGGCGCCTGATAGCCACCATGGCGATACGCGAAGAACTGCTATCGCCGATGGGTTCGGTGCACGGCGGCGTCATGGCCGGCTTCGTCGATCA
>PIVZ01000091.1 GCA_003354045.1 bacterium | reverse complement strand
TAGTTGACTTGCCGCGGCGGAGACGCCTACCTTTCCTACGATCCATTGGAAAAACTATGCGCGTCATCGCCATCGGTTGCCCAGGATGGAAGTAGCCCAGGGCCATCGCCCGGACCCGAATGTGAGCTCGATGTACCCACTACTTGGAGCCCTCGATTCGACGGAGTTCCGTCTTCGCCGCGCCGGCAAGCTGCTTGTTTGCGCCGAGCGCCCACTGCTCGATCACCCCCCGCGCCGCGTCGACAAACCCTGTGCCGCGGACCGCTTCATGCAACCGAGGTGGCACCCATACCGGAAGCTGACGGTGCGGCCTCTTGGCGAGGAACGCAACCACGTCTGTCACGAGGTCCTCCCGGACACTACACGCGTCGAGCATCAGTGAAAGCGCTTCGGAGCCCTCTTCCGCGCGTGCCCGATCACAGAGCTCGGCCAGCACTGACGACGCCGCCACGAGAGACAACTCTGACAGGTTGTTGAGAGCTGTCCTCTGAACCGCCTTGCTTCGACTGAGTAACTTGCGATAGATCTCGCGAGCGGCGGGGCCCATCCGCTGGGCTTGCTGCCCATGATCCGCGAGCACGTCACGGGAGAAGTAGAAGTACGGACCAAGGTCGGTGTCGTCTAGAGCTGGCTCGATCTTCAACCACTCCAGCGCGACGGCATCCTTCAGCCACACTTCCATGCGTGGGTCGGACTTACTACCGCCTTCTTCGGCCGCGTTCTTGCCTGACTCAGTTGACTCCGACGATCCTTGTTCCTGCGCCTGCCAAGCCAGAATCGGCTCTGGTCGTCCGCAGCCTTCTGCTTGCATGTCGCAGAGCTGCCTGAAGAGCTCTGGCTTCAGATACTCCAAGATCATGAGCTTCGCCAGGCGCCTCCTACTCAGAGAAACACCACGAGACTCGGCCATACCAAGTCTCATCATGAGCATGTTTAGGAACCGCTTACATTGCCGTGGATTCCCACTGAGTGCATTCCCGAGAAGGGGCCCGATTTGGGCGGAAAGCGTAAGTCCCTCGCCGAGCGCGGTCGGGACGTCGACCTTGAGCTCAAGCAATGCATCGTGGCCAAACGGAGCACCGGAGACAAATCGTTCCGGAGCACAGAACCACTCCATCGACTTTTCAACCAACGAGGCCTCTCCTTCCGCGTGCACAAAGAGGAGAGAAATGTATGACTGTACTTCAGACCGGCTGAGCGACGGGATGCGCACGGGGTACTGGATGAGCTTCTCAAGATAGTCACGTCCAACGTCCACACGCTCGCCTGGGAGTTCTGGGAATCGCTCCCGAACCGCGTACTGGACGAGTCGCTCGTCGGCTCCAATCACAAAGGCCACATTGCCAACGGAAAGGAAGAGCTTGATGGCTTCAAGCGTCTGGATAATCGTGGGCGGCAAGCATCGATCTAGATCGTCGATGAGCACCACCAGCCGCTTGATCTTCGCTTCTTCGAGCAGTTCCTTGAAGTCCTCGCGAAAGCCCGTAACGTTTCGGTTGAAGGTCTGCTCCTGACCTTCCCGAAGGTACTTGTCGATTTCGCCTTCGTCGATTTCTTCGAGCGCCTCGCCCGCCTGCTTAGCCATTTCCCCGAGATCGGGCGCCGCGGCGAGCGCCGCCAGCGGCGGCCCACCCAATGCGAATGCCCCTCCGACTTTCAACGACGTACCAGCAACCCGCAGCCAGTTGATCCGGCGAAAGAGGCGTACCGCGAGCTTCTTCATCTTGACTGAGGTGCATCGCTTCTCGACCAGTTCGTTGACCAGTCGCTCCATCAGCGATGCCTTGGCTTGATCGTATCCCTCGAACAGCCACCCGTTGAACCACAGGACAAGTGTCTGCTCGTCCTCTTCCAGTCGCTTGGCGGCCATCTTCAGAACACTGGTCTTGCCACTGCCCCAATCGCCGAAGACACCGATCGTCGCGGGCAGCAAGTGTTCTGATCTGACTAGACGCTCTACTGCATCGACGAGGTGTGCGAATCCCAGCAGATCGACTTCGGTCTCCGCGTCGGACCACAGACTGTACGTGTTGGGTCGTTCCTGGCTGGCAGAAGCCATTGTGTCGTTTCCCATCCCGTTTTCTCGCGCCGTCTAACGAGCCTGTAGATAAACTACCTTTGGAGAGCGCCTCTCCCTCCGGAGGTGGCGATGTCGGGTTACGTGCATCATGCGGCGTCTTTAGGTCAGTCTATTCTTCCAGCATCCCGCCTAACTGCCTATCGTCGTGCTTGCCCCAAGTAGCTCGTCGATCGCTTGACGGCTCGCGCTGGCCGGTTGCCTTGCCCGGCCAGGAATACCATGAAGGCGACGACTCTGGGAAGGAAGTGTACTCGTCCGCATTGTCAATTTGAGCGAGCCACCGGCAGACCACGGCGATGAGCGACCCAGCGCCCAGATACCACGGATATCGATCTCCCCCGGACCCGATCCATCTGCCGTCCCCTGATCAACGCTCGCCGATCCCGCTCTGATCCCACGCGGCGGGTCGAGCAAGACAGAAGCTTCCGTACAGTGGCGTAACCACGCGAACTGGCTACAAGAACTCCGCGCCCAAGCGCGACGCCGGTTAATCGGCCTGCTGATTGTAAGTCGGCAGACCGACCATGCGCCGGAAGCGAGCCTTGCCAAGTGCCACCTCCGGCACCCCACCCCGCCGTTCGTCGCCTACCGCCAACCCGCCGCTGTGATCAGACAGGCCGTCAGTCCTCGACAACTGCCTTCACTGCGATTCGACCGTTGGTCGCCGTGCAGCCGAGCGCAGCTACAGTTGGTCAGGCGCTAGAAATGGGCGCTGTCCTAGGACCTATCATCGGCTCTGCCGATGGCCACCCCTACAGCCACGCTGGCCGCTGGAGGAGCCGTGGACTCCGGCAACAGACCAGACACGACGCGGGCAGAAGCCATAATCATGTGTGACCTAGATCACGGTTCGCCTGGGGCAGGAAGTGTAGCGAAAATGAGGACCGGGTGACGCGCCGCCTCCTGGATTGACGTATGAGAGCAGGACGCGACCCCCGTGATATACAGCAGCCACGTTGTGATATTGGATATGCTGCAAGGCCAAATGCAGAACTTGCTTGACCCAGGGGGAAGATATGACGGTGGTGCTATGACAACCCGACAGTGTACGTAGAACAGCGTATTCGGTAATCTAGATCTGCCTACGTACTGTCAGGCGGAAGGAGATCAATGCCGAACCAAAACGACTCGCTAGATCCGCTAGGCGTGAAGGGCCTAAGTGATTCGGTCAGGATTGCGACCGAACGATGTCTCGACGGGGCGGCGGCGTTTCTGTCACGCGTGTGCCTGCCCGCTCTTGAAGAATTCGGCCTCGCGCTCCGGGACAGGGTGAGTGCATGGCGTGCGCGGAACGCAACGAAGATGCTCAGTGTCGCGAACGATATTCTGGACTCTACTCAGCCGGGAACTCAAGATAAGATCCACCCGCGACTCGTCCTTGCAGCGATCGAGGAAGCATCTTGGACTGAGGACGAGGTCGTCCATAGAATGTGGGCTGGGTTGCTTGCGTCGGCTACGTCTCCAGACGGACAGTCAGATGAGAATTTGATCTTCTTGAACCTTCTCAAACAACTATCCTCGCTTCAGGTCAAGGTGTTGGCGTTCTCTGTAGAACGCGCCACGAAATACGATGTCGGGGGCTCGTTGCCCTTCGCTGACGCGTTCTTCCTTAAAGCGGAAGAGCTAAGTTCAGCAGTTGGCTGTAGCGACCTGCAGCGTCTCGACAGGGAACTCGATCACCTTCGAGAGCTAGGTCTCATCGGTCACGAAGCTGGCGGCGGCCTCGTGGCGGGCACAGACAACGTTGATCTCACGCCGACAGCTTTGGCGCTACATTTCTACGTTCGAGCGCAAGGTTCGAAGCTTTCGCCGGTAGAGTATTGGCGGTTGCAGCCGCAACCCGAGGCGGAGACAACCGAAACCGCATAAGGGAAGGAAGCCGGCGGGCTCGCACCCGCCGCTCATCGCCTGGTTAGCCTGAGATTTACATGCCACTTGAGGTAGATGATGTTCGCGCGTGGCTCCTCGACCTACGCCAAGAAGAAGCGGCGGCGCTGCTGTCTGAAGCTGAGTTCGAATACACGTTTCTTGACTCCGTGTTGCGTATGGATTCTGTCTGCGCCGACTGTGACATACTAGAACTCACGATTCGCGTGCCACCAAGAATCTACCGCGACCTGAATGATCTGTATGCGAAGCAGGCAGATCAAGTAGTCGCGGCCGTCTCGGAGATGTCGTCGCATACGACGGACAGCTGGATCAAGGAGACCCTATGGTCTGCAAGGTTCCCGACGCTCGAAGACGTTGAATCGACTCCGGACACGGATGAGCTGTTCGAGAACGCTGGCCTCAGTGACGTGCAGCGGTTGTGGACCAAGGCCAAGGCTCGTGTGTTGGATGACCCTGACGGCGCGATAACAGCCGCGAACACTATGCTGGAGTCGCTGTGCAAGAACATTCTCAATGAGAGTGGCATCGCATGTACTGGACGCGATGATCTACCCGCGCTGTATCGGAAGGTGCTGTCTCAGATGAACCTTGGCCCAGCGGAACAGGCCGAGGAGGAGTACCGTAAGCTGAGCGGGGCGAGCGTCACTATCGTCCATGCGGTGGCGGGTATTCGCAATCGTGCGAGCGATTCCCACGCCGCGGTCTTTCAGGTCGGCCCGGCACACGCCAAGTTCGTGGTGAATCTCGCTGGCTCGCTCTCGGCCTTTCTTGTCGGGGTGCGGAGAGGTGTGGCTCGCGCGACTCGGGGGAACGATGACGCCGTCAGATAGTCGTGACTGGCTCTGGTAGCCAACGCGGCAGACTCTCGGCGGAGCAGACTCTGAGCATTTTCGGAGCACGACATGGAACGATCGAGATCCCTCAATCTGAGAACCCTACTTAATGTCGCGTCTCTTCTGCCGCTGCTATGTGGGTGCTTATGCCTGAGTTGCTCGGCTTCTCAGCCTCAAGCCCAAGCGCCTGACACTGTACCCGCAGTGGAGAATGCTGCAGCACTGACAGATACGCAGGGAGGGCCCGAGCAAGACAGTGCTGCGCTGGCCCTTCTCCTTGTCGAGGCCGAGAAGGGTAATGCTTCGGCCCAGTTCAGCCTCGGTGAAGCATACTACATTGGTGACAACGTGGCACAGGACAATGCCACGGCCGTGAAGTGGTATCGGCTGGCTGCCGAGCAGGATCATGCAGATGCACAGCACAACCTCGGCGTCATGTATCAAAACGGTCGTGGCGTGCCCAAGGACTATGCGACGGCCGTGCACTGGTATCGGCTGGCTGCCGAACAAGGGCAAGCTAGTGCGCAATTCGATCTCGGATTCATGTACTTCAACGGTTACGGCATCGCGCAGGACTATGTGGAGGCAGTCAAGTGGTATCGATTGGGTGCCGAACAAGGGAATGCGAAGGCACAGTACCATCTCGGATTCATGTATTCCGCTGGTTATGGCATCACGCAAGACTACGTGCAGGCGCACATGTGGTTAAACCTCGCGGCGTCGGCATTGCCTGCTAACGAGCGCGACGGGGCGAGCGATGCTCGCGACGTACTCGCCACGCAGATGACCATCGGGCAAGTCATGGAGGCCCAGCGACGCGCGCGCAATTGGCGGCCAAACACGACCGCGCCGTTGCGCTATAGCGTCGACCTTTGAGCCCTTATACCAACACCAGCAGTCTTCTAGTTGAAGCCTCGCTTGCAAGAACCTAGCGGGGACGTACAGTTCCGTCTTACTGAGGAACAGACATGAAACAGTCTCTTATGCTGCTGGTGGGATTCCTGGCTCTGCCCTTCGTGTTGCTCTTGACAGGGGTCGTGCTGGCTGTGTGGTCGGGCTTCTTCGTCACGCGTGCCAAGCGAGTGATCGAAGACGACGACCGGTTTTACCTGGATCGCGCACTTGGGGACATCACGCCGCTCATAGTCGGTCTCGCGGGGATCATCTTGGTGATCTGGGCAGGCATCAACATGGGTGTACTTCCGGCATCCGTCGTAGCAACAGCGGTGGTGAGCCTGTTCTTGCTTCGCACGGTGCACTACCGCTTCATCAAGCTGCAGCATTATGCCTGGGAGAATTATCTTAACCCTATAGACGGTATGCCCGGCCGGCCGCGTGGCGAGCGCTACCGGTTCCACTATCCCGTCCCCGATCTTACGGAGAAGGAATTGGAGCACGCTGCTTCCAACCAAGACCCGGAACTCATTTACCTCTATAAGGTCTTCCGCAAGCACAAATGCTGGGACACTCTTCGAGCCGAGATAGGCCAGTGTTGTTGTCACCTCTTTCGCCGCTCTCTTCTGTATCGGACCACCGGACAGCTCGCAGATGACATGACGTGCGACAGTTGGCAGCAATTTGGCCTCGATGGTTGCAGTCCCGAACGCATATGGGGAGACCTCGCGTCTGCCACTGAGTTCGCCGATTTCGCCCAGCGTTGGAACTTCTATGCCCTTTTGATAACGCGGCAGACAGTCACCAAGTGTCATCGTCTACTATTTAGCCCTCTGACGCATGCAGCCGCCTTTCTTCTGGCAATCCTGGTGTACTTTCACTTCTCCCCTCAGATGCCTGGTTTGGTGCACCAACTACAGGGAGTCTTGTTTGGCATCTCCTTCCTCTCTTCAGTCGTTTTCGTGGTCGTTGCCCTGATGCTCTATGTTTACGGCAAGATCTTGGCACTGGATAGACTACCTTCCCCTGTTCCTTCGATGGGGGATCCGTTTTTCGAGGCGACCAGCCGTGTCGCCCTTGCGGTGTCGGGTGGCACGGCCTTTACTCTTGGACTCGGAATACCTCTGTCCTTGGTGGGCTCCGGAGTGCCAACTAATCAGAGCGCGGTAGTAGCTGGATTGACCACAGCAGCAATCTTTTTTGTCTCGGTTTGGGGCACTCATTTCGCGATGGACAACACAAAGACAACGGCCCTGCACAAGATCACCGTCAGTTTGAACGAAGCGACAGACCAACACACTATGACGAGGCTCTTACACAGGTATCAAGAAGTAGACCGATTGCGCGTCTGGCCGGTCACCGCGGTTGTGCTGGCAAACGCGTTAGTCGCTGCCGCAATCCCTATGGTGCTCCAGTTACTGCTGAAGGTTCTACTCGGTTAGCCGAACCGCCTCCATTCTCCGGGCCAATTGTGAACAGATAGAATCTCGAGAGCAGCCGCGGACTGGATTCCGAGAGCGCTCGGCGGAGCACATCCTCAGGGCGGACGGGCAATATGCGTACCAACACGCGACACAGCGACCGGCGGACCGGAGCACGACCGGGCCCCGCAGCTCGAGCCTTCTCTCAGCACAGCGATACGTCAGTGAAGATGAGCAAGGTCCCCGGACAGGTACCCTCGGCCGTCTCGAACGTGATACGTCGTAGAAGTCCTCGTAGCCCCTGCGTTTTCACGCTCAGCGGCGCATTTCCGGCAGGGTGGCCTTACGGAAAAGGAAGGACGACCGGACACCAAGGCCCCCGCTCGACGCTGACGCCTACCGGTCGATCAACATGCGGTACCCGGGGTTGAGATCTTCCGCACCGCCGGTCAGCGGAGGGTAGCCCTGGGGCCGTAACGACGGCTGGATATATGGGTGGCGGGACAAGATTCGTTCGCATGTGAACTCCATCACACTCCACGGCCGGAGCCTTCCCTCAGGGCGGCAATACATCAATGATACCGGCGCGGAGCGGGTTTTCGAGAAGGACAGGTAAGGTGTGGTCCTCGCGACGGAAACGATCCGCAGGCGCGGGCAAACGCACGTTGGATGGCAAGCAGTTGTGCTGGAGCGTGACATGCGGAAGTGGGTAGATTTCTTCGCGGAGTTCTTCGACTCGTGGGAGGACGCCGAAGCGTTCGTAGAGCCCCTAGAGGCGCTCGACAGTGAACGTGACAAGCGACACCCCGCCAAGGTCATGATGCATCAGACACAGCGCCTGGTTTCGCTTGCCGACGACCTACCGAAGATCAGGCAAGATTCGGCGGAGGGGTTGCGTTTACTATTCCTGCTGATCTGTGCCGAGCATATTGCCAAGATGCACGACGATTTTCACCGAGACGGGAAATCCCGTTCGTATGTGAGGCAGTTCTTTGAGCAGCATCTATCGGCGGCGGATAAGAACCGTCTACAGAATGGAATCAGAGACAACAGCAACCGTTCATCGACGCTTAAGGCTGCCTCTGATGCGCTGTACGATATCCGATGTGACGTGGTGCATGAAGGTAATTACTGGGGGTTCGTACCCGCGACAGACGGCACCCCAATGTTGAGCGCGGACGCCAAAATCATCGTTCGATTGTCTTTCGAGGAGCTTAGGACCATTGTCGTCCGAGGCTGCATAAGGGCGATTGAGTCCCGGTACGCGCCGTAACACGTCCCCTTTCCCTTTTGTGCTTGCAGGTGGCCGCGAGACGTTGTCGAGAAGGTAGCGGCCGCGTCGCGCATCTCACTCGGCCGGAGTTGGCACCCTAGGGGCGCAGGGCCGTTCTGGCCGAAGGCAACATCCATCATGCGACGTGAGCCGATTTTGGTGAGGGTGGGACAGACTGGTGGCGCACTACTCAGTCTCACGCGCGCGTACCTCTCACCCCCGAGCGCGCAGGCCGTAGCATCGTTGCAGCACCAAGAGCGTTTTGACATAGCGCGGGGTGATCCCGCTCTGATCCCGCTCGCAGAAAGCCGCCGCACACGCCAACGGGCCACGCCCGCAAGCCATTGTTCTGTAACGAAAAAATGGTGGGCCGTGCAGGGATCGAACCTGCGACCCGCTGATTAAGAGTCAGCTGCTCTACCAACTGAGCTAACGGCCCGCCCGGGGAGCGTTCTGCTACCGGATATCGGCAGCCAGGGCAAGGTGGGGTGGACGATGGGACTCGAAACCACGACCACCGGAACCACAATCCGGGGCTCTACCACCTGAGCTACGCCCACCACACGGCGCTCTGCGCCACTGCCCAACCAGAGAAGCTAGCAAAATAGCACGCCGTGTCCAACCTCCCGGCGCACTCTGTGCGATCTCGGCCCGCGGCGCCGCTCTGACACCGCGGCAAGCAGGATCGGTTCAGTCGATCTCGTCCTCGCCGCGCGCATCCTCGTTGCCCTCGTCGCCGCCTGCCCCGCGGGCGGGCCACGAGCTGTTGCGCCGAAAGCGCGAGCGCGCATCCAGGCTCCAGCCCAGTGCGCCGCCCTCGCCGTGCCAGGCCTGCTCCAGGAACTCCACGATCACCGGATTGACCAGGTCGGGACGTTCGTAGTGGGGCAGGTGTCCGGCCGCGGGTACTCCGAGAAACTGCGGCTGCCTGAGCGCAGCGCGTATCTTCTTCGAGTTCTCGAAATCGATGATCTGGTCCTCGCGGCCCCACACCACCAGGGTCGGGCGCTGCAGGCTCCCTACCCTCTTGTAGGTATTCTTCATCTCACCTAGCGGCATGTGACGCATGGTGGACAAGACGGCCCGCTTGTAGCCCTCGTAGCGAAGCTGAACTCGGAACTTCCTCTGCAAGTCGGGAACTAGTTTCTTGTCGAAGACGGATCTCGCGGTCTCGGCCAGCAGGATTCTCTCGCCCAGCACTCTGAAGAGATAGTCGCCAAGTAGCGGCACGCGGATGAGCCCGGCCCCTGGGGGCAGGTTCACCGGGAAGCCCGCCGGATCGATCAGCGTCATGCTGGCCACCCGCTGCGAATGGCGGCGCGCGAACTCGAAGACCACCGGCCCACCCATGGACAAACCGACGAGATGCACGGGCGCCTCGCTACCTAGCTTTCGCAGCAGGCCGACGAGCTGGCGGTCGAAGAGGTTTTGATCGTAGTCAACGTACGGGCGGTCGGAGAAGCCACGGCCGAAAAGGTCGTAGCGCAGCACCTGGAAGCCGGCAGCGAGAAGCGCGCGTGGAAGCTCGCGCCAGATGTAGATCGGTGAGGTCAGGCCAGGGACCAAGACGACGAGATCGCTCTCGGGCAAGCCGGAAAGCTCGTAGTGCACGAACCCGTCGGGCAGCTTGACGAAGCTACCGGGGACCGATTTGCGCACCTCGTTGGTGATCGGCTCGGACTCCGAGTCCATCACGAACGGCGCGGCGATGAGCGCAGCGCCGATCAGGCACCAGAGGTAGAACTTGTTGCGCACCCTTTGGCCGGCTCCCTTACGAGGTCTCTCGACCGACCCGCTCCGTGGCGCCATCGCGGCCGCCCATGAGCCCGTCCGGCATGCTCTCGATGTAGACGGAGCGACTCGGGAAGGCCACCTGCAGGCCGAGCTCCTCGAGCTTGCGCATGATCTTCAAGTTTATGCGCTGGCGTACGTCGAGATAGTAGGCCCAGCGGGCGTCATTGGAGAAGTAGTAGAGGAAGATGTCGAGCGACGAGTCGCCAAAGTCGGTGAAGTTGACGAGCGTGGTCATACGCTTATCCACGCCCGGGTCCTCGGCCAGTATCTCGCGTATGGCCTCGAGTGCCTTTTCCATCTGATCGGCCGTGGTCGCATAGGTCACGCCGACGGTCATCTTGATGCGACGGACGTTCAGGTGGGCGTCCTTGCGCCGGTCCATGTTCTCGACGTTGGCGTTGGCCATGACGTTGTTGGGGATGTTCTCCACGGTCTTACCGAAGGTGCGGATGCGCGTGGAACGAAAGCCGATCTCCTCTACCACTCCCTCGAAGCCGTCGCCCTTTATCCAGTCGCCCACCTTGAAAGGCTTATCGACGAGGATCATCAGCGAGCCGAACAGATTGGCGATCGCATCGCGCGAGGCCAGTGCTACGGCGGCGCCGCCGAGACCGAGCGAGGCCATCAGACCGCTCACCGAGTAACCGAGGTTTTGCGCAATCACCGTCCCGGCAATCAGAAAGATCATGATGCGCATGGTGTTGGTCACCAGCGGGACCAGCCCGAGGTCCATCGGGTCCTCCGGGTCGGCCGCACGCCGGCGCAAGAGGCCGTCCACCTCGCCTACCATTCGGAAGATCGCCCAGGTGACCAGCACCAGGAAGATCACGTGGCGTGCCGTATCGACCAGGGCGACGGCGTTTGCCATCTCGAGCGGCGCCAGCAGCACGCGGAAAGCAGCCCAGATCCCGTAGACCAGGACTACCCCTTCGAGCGGAGGCTTGACGGCCTCCAAGACGATATCGTCCCAGACGACCGTCGTGTTCTGGGCCAACCGACGCAGGCTGGCCAACACCACACGCACCAGCAGACGCCTGAAGAGCAGGCTGAGGAAGATGATGACGAAGGCCAGTCCTGCCGTGTAGAGGCTGATCCCGGAAATCTCGTAGCTGAGTAGCTCGCGCAGAGACTCGATGGTCATGGCCCTGGCTTTACTATCCCTGACCTTGCAATCCAAGCCTATATGCGAGAAGCGACCGCCTGCGCACACGGACTGCGCCGAGGAGAGAAGACATGAGAGAGGGTTCGAGAGGGTGGATCGCCGCCGCGCTGCTTTGCCTGTGGGCGCTGACCGGCGGGGTTGGCGCGATGGCCGAAGCCGAGGCTCAGGGCGTGGCGGCCGGCGCGGCGACGGGCGAGCTACGGCTGCTGCTCGAAGGCGGAGACGTGGTGAGCGGCGTTCTCATCGAGGAGGACGCGGAGGCGGTGACGATCGAGCACGCGGCGCTCGGCGAGCTTGTCGTGCCACGCTCGGCGATTGTGGAATCCAGTCTGCTCACGGGCTCGGCGGAAGTGGCTGCCGAGACGGAGGCGGCCTCTTCAGCTGCGCGAGCCATTGGCGCCGAAGCAAGCGCCGTCAATCCGGCGGCCGGCGCTCCGGAAGCCGAGGCCGACACCGGTGAACCGGAGGTGCCTACCTGGCATGGCGACGCCTCGCTCGGTATCGACGGCTCACAGGGCAATGCCGAGCGCTCGAGCATTCGCATGGCGGCAGCCGCGGAACGCGAGACCGAGGACAATGTCTGGGATCTAGACATCGCCTATAGCCGCGCCGAGGACGATGGCTCGCTCAGTGAGAGCAAGATCATATCGAACGCCCGCCACGACTGACCTGGGCAGCCTTAGGCTTGGCCTTGGCTTTAGGCTTGGCCTTGGATTTGGCTTTGCCTGCCG
>PIVZ01000636.1 GCA_003354045.1 bacterium | reverse complement strand
CCGCGGCCCGTGCCGCGGCCTCCCCCAGCGCCTGTTCGGTGAGCACGCCGGCCAGATGACGCCGGAATTCGGCGGAGGCATGAACGTCGGAAAGCGGCTCGTCTATTTCTTCCGTCACCTTACGGGCCGCCTCGGCGAACGCTGTCTCGCCCGGCGCTTCCCCGACAAGCACCTGCTCAGCCGCAGCGACTCGGGTCGGCGTCGGCGCCACACCGAACAAGACGACACGCGCCTGTGAACAGCGCCCGCCGCCATCGAGCGTGACGGTGGAGACAACACCTGCCATGGCGAAGTCTCCATGCCGGCGCACGGTCTCCTTTACGGACCAGCCCGTGCGCTCCGTGATTAGCGGGAAGCGCACCTCGGTGAGCACTTCTTCCGGTTCGAGCGCCGTCGTCAGATAAGTGACGAAGAAGTCCTCGGCCTTGATGGTGCGCTCGCCGCCAGGTCCGACCACCAGCATCTCGGCATCGAGCGCGGTGGCGGTTGCCGGGTACTCGGCGGCCGGATCAGCCTGCGCCATCGAGCCTCCCACCGTCCCGCGGTTGCGAATCGGCGGGTGCGCAATGAGCACCGTAGAGGCGTGCAGCAAGGGCTGGCGCTCCTTTACGAGTGCCGAATCCTCAACCGAACGCTTGGTCGTCATGGCGCCGATTACCAGCGAGCCGTCGCCCTCGCGTATGTAGTCGAGCTCGGTTATCGCGCGGAGATCGACGAGCAACGACGGACGCGCCAGGCGCATGTTCAAAAGGGGCATCAAGCTCTGGCCGCCGGCGATTATCTTGGCTTCGCCGTCGGCCTGCTCGAGCAAGGAAACCGCTTCACCCACGCTGTGGGGAGCGGCATAGTCGAATGGTGCCGGTTTCATATGAGCCCTTCGCCGGGTTGTGTGTTCATGCTGCGAGGAGGCCGGCGTCTGTCCAGCCAGAGCCCGCTCCTTGCGGGCGAAGAGCGCCGACCGGCTTTCACTGAGGCCTAGGAATATACGCACGACACTGCAATGTCGATAGGATCGAGCCGCCTCGATCGGATTCCATCGCCGCCATGGTGTGCTAGCCTCAGCGGGATATCTAGGCGCCGGGTCTCGGGCACTGGACGGACCAGTGCGAACCTACAGGAGAGAGGCACGATGGATTTGCTCTTGATACTACGTGATGCGTTGGCGAGCTCTTTCGTCGGTGCGCTCGCGACCGCGCTTCGCGCAAAGGAGGCCGGCCGGGAGGTCGGCATATTGATTACTCAAGAGGCACTTGCCGCCGTCGTTCAGGGATCCTTTGCATGGCCGCGTGAGCTTTCCGGGCAACACCTGCGCCTGACCATGGCCGATGCCGGCAAGGACATGGACCTGCCTCTGTCGAGCCGCGGCGAGGGACGCCAGCTCGACGTCAAGGGGTTGATGGTCAAGGCGGCCGAAGCGGGTGTTACCCTTTACGCCTGTCCGATCTGGACGTCTCTCCTGAACGTGGATGGGCAACTACCCGAAGCAGTGCAGGCATTGAAAGACGACGCTTTGGCCGACTTGATCCAGAACGCCAAACAGATCGTCGGAACTTTGTAACGGGAGGCGAGAATCGATGAGCTGGACTGACTGGAAGAAAGTGGAAGGTGACGGTCTGGATTTCGACGAGATCGTCTACGAGAAGAAGTCCCACTCGGAGCTCGAAGGCGGTATTGCGCGGGTCAGCGTCAACAAGCCGAAGAAATACAACACCATGACCCTGCACACGGTGGATCAGATGTTTCGCGCGTTCTACGACGCCAACCACGATCCAAGCATCGGGGCCATCATCGTCGCTGGAACCGGCAAGAACTTCGGTACCGGCGGCGACGTCGAGTGGGAGACCTGGGGCCTGCGCGAGGCTTTCTATAACCGCTATCCGCACAACCGACTGATCAGGCTCTCGCGCAAGCCGATCATCGCCGCGGTACAGGGCTACTGCCTGGGCGGCCACAACCACATGGCATACTGCTGCGACTTCACCATCGCCGCCGACAACGCGATCTTCGGCCAGGCCGGACCGCGCGTGTCGAGCCCGGCAGACGGGTTTTTCGTCCCCTACCTCGCTCACGTCGTCGGCGCCAAGAAGGCCCGCGAGATGTGGATGATGTGCCGGCGCTACACGGCGCTCGAAGCGCTCGAGATGGGATTGGTGAACAGGGTAGTGCCACTCGAGCGTCTCGGTGAAGAGATAGACAAATGGTGTGAAGAGCTGCTGCTGGCCAGCCCGGGATGCCTCGAGATTCTGAAGGCGACTTTCGATCAGGAGATGGACCGCTATGCGGACATGGGCACCATCTCCAGCCAGTTCTACCCTGATTGGTTCGACACGCCCGAAGGCAAGGAAGGTGGCACGGCCTTCGTCGAGAAGCGCCCCCCGCGTTTCTGGAGCCTCCGCGAGGAGGAGCAAGAGAAGCGCCGCGAGCTAATCGAGGAATACGAGAAGAAGAAGGATTAGCCGCGGATCCGTGGCCAACGATCGATGGAGATGTTCGGTCTCTCAGCACTCCGGCCTTGACTCATCCTCAGGCCGTCGCTCAGATACCAGCGCTGAGCAATCGGAGGTTAGCGCGTATGCGGCTTTGCCTGATCCAGATAACCGATATCCCCGAGCAATATGAAGAGGCGACGCTCGCCATGTGCAGGCCAAGCTTCGAAAAGGTCTTGCGCGCCGACACCGAAGTCGGGATGAGGGCCACCGTAGGTGGTGCCAAGCCCGGCAATCCCCAGGACTTCGACAATCCCTATTTCGCCTTTCTTGGCACGGGTCCGATCATCGAGGCCATCATCCAGGCCGAGCGCGATGGATACGATGCCGCGTGGGTCAACTGCTTCGGAGAGCCAGGCGTCGCTGAGGCGCGGGCCGTGGTCGACATGCCGGTCATCGGTGCGGCCGAGG
>PIVZ01000635.1 GCA_003354045.1 bacterium | reverse complement strand
CCTTCGCCAGCGCCGACGGTCGCACAGATGTGATCGCGGGCAACCTCGACGAGGCTCGTCCCCTCGGCAACACGAAGAGCGTAGCAGCGGCAACCCGAGACGAGGCGACGCAGGGCGGTGTCTTCGTCCGGCCGCTCGCTGCCGGCTATCATGTCCAGCACACGGGCCATTATGTCGATGCGGCGTACCTCTTTGGCCATCGTGTTGGCGGCAGCGAGCCGCGAAGCGCACTCCGCGGCCTCGATCTCGCGCACCGTCGTCTCATTGGCCCGCCTGACATCGAAGACGGCTAGCAGTGGCCGCGGCTCCAGCTCCACACGGTCCGGGCGGTAAGCGTCCCTGCCGAACAGGCGCTGCTCTCCGGTGCCCTTCATTCGATCGGCCCCCGCGCCCGCCAGCCGCCTGCTCTCGCGATCCAGCAGGAGCAGCTCGGGACAGGCCCGCACGCTCGTTCCGTCGTGAAGGAGAAGGTTATCGGAAAGCATCGTCCAGTGCGGATCGGCGAGCATCGCCACCGCGAGGCTGGACTTGCCACAGCCGGGCAGGCCGCCGAGCACCACGGCCCCTCTCTCGCACGATGCGGCCGCTGCATGCAGCACCTGGTAGCCCGAGCGGCGGCCGAGCTCCCACAACACCGGGTGGTAGACGAGGTAGTAGAGGAGAGTCGAGAACCGGCGCGCCATCAAGCGGTCGAGATCCCTATGGTGGCGCAGCCGGCGGAGCTTCTCGAGCGCGCCGCCTCTGCCGAGCTGGAAGTAGTAACGTCCGGTGAGGCAAAGGCTGTCGTTTCTGTAACGCGCGCGCAGTTTGAGATCGGTAAAGTCGTCGATGTGCAGCCAGTAGGCGGTGTCACCGTCCAGGTAGAGATGACGGTCAGGACGCTCTTGCCAGCCGACGTTGCCGAAAACCCCCTCGAGCGAGCTCACGGCGGGGGCATCCACCCACTCGAGGTGACTACTCACGGCAGGCTGTTCATCGGCTGCGCACAGATGCGCCGCCATCGCGGTAGCAACGTAGCGCGCGAAGCTCTCGAGCTCGGAGGTCAAGGTCACGCTCACGCCGTGCAAGCGCAGCGATACACAAGCTGGCGCGCTCACAACGGACGCTCCGCTACCACCCCGCTGCCACTCACGACTTCTTTGTAGATCCGCGTCATTGCCTCCACGTGGTTCTCGACCGCAAAGGTCTCGGCTTTCTTCAGAGCGCCCACCGACAGGCGCTCGCGAAGGTCCCGGTCGCCGAGAAGCCGGTCGAGCTCCGCGGCCAGCGCTGTAGCGTCACCCGGCTCGACGAGCACCCCATCCTTCCCGTCGGCAATCAGCTCCGGCACTCCCCCTGCGCGCGTGGCTACCACTGGCTTCCCCACCGACATCGCCTCTATGATCACCCTTCCGAACGGCTCGGCACGCACGGAGGTATGTACGACGACGTCCATGGCGTTCATCAGGTCGCTTACGTCGTCGCGGGCGCCGGTGAAGATCACGCGGCCGTCGAGCCTGTTTCTTGCAACCAGATCGTGCAGCCGCTGCGAATAGTCGAGACCACTGCTGTGAACGCCTCCGACGATCAGCACCGAGAGGTCCGGATGACTCTCGGCCATCAGCCCCGCGGCCTCGAGCAGTACGTGCTGGCCTTTCCACTCCTGGATGTGTCCGACCACGCCCACGACCGAAACGTCGGGTGAGACCCCCAGACCCCGCCTGACCTCGGCCGCCGCCAGTCGTGGCCGGAATCCGTCCAGGTCGAGCCCGTCGAAAACCACATGATAGCGCGGAGGCATTACGCCGTTGTCAACGCAGTGCTTCTTGATCGCCTCGGTCATCGAGACGACGCACGCCGACCCACGGGCCGCCCAACGCTCGACAAAAGAGAACTTCTCGAAACCCTTGGTGTGAACCACGCAGGGTACTCGACAGAGGCGGGCCGCGACGATGGCTTCCATGTTGGCGCGAAAGCCGTTGCAGGCATGGACCAGATCAGGTCTTACCCGTTTGAAGACCTTGGCAAGACGCAGCGCCCCCGGCAGCGTCTCGAGCAGAAACGTCGAGCTGACGCGAGCCGTCCGCAATAATGTCTGAACCGCGGAATATGATTTGGCCTTCTCGTAACCGGCGCGTCCCTGCAGGCCGTGCGCCTTGGGCAGTCGCCGCTTGCTGAACACGTAAACGGGGATACCCGCTTTCTCCAGCTCTGCGACCACAGGCTTGTCTTCGTAGAGCACCACGGCCGGTTCGTAGCTGCGGCGATCGAGGCCGCCGATGAGATGGAGCATGCCCGTGAGAGAGCCTCCCACGACCTGTCCAACCGATCCTTCGACGAACAGAATCCTCACGCCTGCCGGGACAAGGACTCCTGGAGCCCCTGCTCGAGGCCAATCCGAGGCTGCCAGCCCAAGGCAGTCACAGCCGCCTCGGTCGCATAGCGGGCGTCACGCCCCGACCGCAGAAGCTGGTGCTCGACGGCCCATTGTCGCCGCTTGAGCAAACGGAACGCGAGACCCACGGCCTTTACGGCCGGTGCGAACAGCGCCACCGGAAGGTATATCACCCTCAGAGGACGGCTGCGCGCCGCACTCAGCAAGCGGAAATAGACCCCCTGGGTCAACTCCGGATCGTCCACGACATTGAAGCTCGCGCCTTCGACGCCATCGACCGTGCCTGCCAGCACCACCGCGTCGGCCGCATTCTCCACGTATACCAGCGGTACATGGTAGGAGGCGGTGCTTACCACCGCCATCAGATCCGGCCGCAGGAACTTGTTTACGCGGCCCAGAAACACCGGCTGCTGTGGGTGATCGGATCCGTATATCTGTCCGGGACGAACGACTACGACCGGATTCCCCGCGCGCGCGGCGGCACGGGCAAGGCGATCTGCATGAATCTTGGACTTGGTGTAGTG
>PIVZ01001340.1 GCA_003354045.1 bacterium | reverse complement strand
ACGACTGCCGCCGGGCTGCTGGCGGGGAAGCCGAACATCATCTGTCCGTTCTTCGGAGACCAACCCTTCTGGGGACGGCACGTCGAGCGCCTCGGAGTCGGGCCATCTCCGATACCACAGAAGAGGCTGACGGTTGCGTCCATGAGTCACGCTATCGACACGGTCATGAACGACTCGACGATGCGTGAAAACGCTTCAGAACTAGGCCGCCGTCTTCGAGAGGAAAACGGCACATCGAATGCGGTAGCATTCATCACTCAATGGATGAATAGCAGGTGATTCCATGATCAGTACTCCTGGACGCCTTCTCGCAGCTTCGGTTTGCCTTCTCTTCACAGGTTGCGGGTCGAGCGGACTGAAACCGCTCGTTCTCGACGGACACGAGCTGCACTCTTCGCTCGTGACGCAGCAGATCGACGACGTCCAGCGCCTCCACGTGCCCCGCGCCGTGCTGAGGGACAACCCACTGCTCTCGACCGACGCCGAGTTCATCGAGGCCATCGCGGGTGGCGGGTCGCAGGGGCGACTCGACGGCGAGGGAATCCGAGCTGCGCTCTACGCCCTGTACCGCGGCGAAAACGAGCTCGGTTTTTACGGGTTGGAGGCTGAGTCCACGGCGGAAGCCGACCGGCGCGAGAGCCTCGCGCGCGGGATCTGGGCGCACAACGCGAGTCTCGATCGTGCGCGCGTCCACCGAGCGG
>PIVZ01000634.1 GCA_003354045.1 bacterium | reverse complement strand
GGACCTGATCGAGGCGCGCCTGCTGCTCGCCGAAGAATACCCGAACGGCGTGCCTGAAAGCCGCCCCCAGGCCGGGGAAACCAGAACGATGATCAGCGCGCCCGAGTTCTGGTTCGGCCGGGGAACATGGGCGGTGTTCGCAGTGCTCTTTGTATGTATCGCCGTTCACTTCGAGGTGCACGGTTTGCTCGGCGAGGTGAGCCGTTCGCGCATGATCGAGGTCGGCGCGATCGCGCACTACCTGATCGAACGCGGCGAGTACTGGCGTTTCTTCACAGCCGTGTTCTTGCACTTCAACGTCGGACATCTGCTGAGCAACATGGGCACGATGTTGCTGGTCGCGCCGCCGCTTGCCCATTTGCTCGGGCCCTGGCGCTTCTTGCTGGTGTTCGTCGTTACCGGCATTGCGGCCAATGTCGTCAGTGATCTGATACACCCGATAGGCGGACTCAAGGCAGGGGCCTCTGGAGCGATAGCCGGCGTGCTCGGCGCGCTCGGCGGCCAGGCGCTACGTCCCGACGGCAACCGAGTGGGCAAGAAGCCATGGCACGTCATCGGAGCGATGGCGGGTTTTTATGCAATGCTGATCGGCTTCGGACCGGGGCGTGACAACGTGGCGCACGTCGCCGGGATAATCGCAGGGATAATCGTCGGCCGCTGCATAGCGGCGCTGCCCGAAGACGCCGGCGGCTTTCCGATGGGAGGTGCACCGCCGCCTATTGGCAACGATGGGCGTAACATCAAGATCACTCGGGCCGAAGACATGTTCGACGACCCCGACCCCGGCGGCGCCGACTATTGATACGGTGAGCGACGCTACCATCTAGTGCTGTGAACTACCGTCGCATCACGCTTCTCTCAGCGCTGCTAGTCATTGCTGGGTTGCCAGCTCGCCATTGTACCGCCGATGAGCCTCCCGCGGGCACGATCATCACCGGAGACAACGCCGCCGAGTTCGCCGAATATCTGGGGCCAGCTATTCAGTGGGCGCTGGCTCGCGGCATCCGCATCGAAGTCGTCGCCCCCAAGCCCATTCCGCTCGAGCCGGCCCGCCTGGTGGCCACCCAGAAGTACTACGCGCAGGTAGAGCTCTCCGAGGACAAGAACCAGGCCTTGAACTACGTGGCCGGGCTGCCGTTTCCCTTCACCGACGAGGACGACCCGGATATCGCAATCAAACTGATGTTCAACTACGAGAACCGCATCGTCGTGGACGACGTCGATATCCGTAACTTCGAATGCGACACGGGCGGGCTGTCCGCAGAGCGCGGCCTTTCAATCGAGCGACACTTCTTGATGGGGCACTTCCGCCGTCTCTACTATGTCAGTCGTCTCTACTTCGAACCGATGCCGACCTGGGAGACGCCTGACGACATCCGCTACCGCGAAGTCATGCATCCCATCATCGAGCCTTTCGACTTGAAGGGCGTCGGGCTTACCTACAACCGTTATCTCGACCCGTTTCGGCAAGACGACAGCTGGCTTTACTATCCACTGTTGAAGCGAGTAAGGCGGCTCTCCTCGGCACAACGTTCGGATGCACTGTTCGGCCAGGACGCCGACATCGATAGCTACGGCGGTTACGCGGGCAACCCGGCGTGGATGGACTGGCGTCTGCTCGGCACCAAGAAGATCTTGGCGGCGATGCACACGCGGCACTTCCCGGGTCGCTGGACCGTCGGCCCGGGCGACTTCCTGTTCGACGACACCTGGGAAATGCGAGACGTATATGTCGTAGAAGGACGCTCGCGACTGCCGAGCTACGCCTACGAGAAGAGGATCATCTACATCGACCGCGAAAGCTTCGTCATCCCCTACACAGAGCTCTACGACCGCAAGGGACAGCTATGGAAGGCCTGGGTCAACCAGTGGAAGCTCGGCCGCAAGCCATTCCCGGAGGCGAAGCGAGTCGTTTACGACTACGACCAGCAATTCTTTCCATCGCTCAGCATGTTCGACATGCAGCTCGAGCACGCTACCCGCTGCAAGCTGCCCTCCCCCGAGTTCCCCGGCGAGGAAGGTTGGTACTTCAACTTCGGCGAGGCCGAAGGAACGACGGAGGAGCCGTTCCAGCTATCGACCATTATCGCCTCGGGGCGCTAGCGGTAGGCGTAGGCGGTAGGCGGTGGCGGCAGGCGTGGGCGGTAGGCGTGGGCGCTAGCCGTAGGCGCTAGCCGTGGGCGGCGGCCGCTGATCTCGGCTGCGCCTCGGACCTCACGGCTCGCGGTGAGCTTTGCCGCCGTCGTAGCCCGGTGGAATTCTGCTCGAGAGCACACCCGCGGCCTCGAGTCGCTCGAACTCCTCGCGATCCATGCCGAGTAGCTCGCTCATGATCTCGAAGTTGTGCTCCCCCCTGAACGCCGGCCGGCCACGTACGCCGGCGGTCGCGTCCGAGAAACGGTACGGTGAGTTGAGCACCGGCACGGTCCCGCCGCTGCGATCATCGCGCTTCACGGTCATCCCTCGTGCACGAGTCTGCTCCGATTCCAGAGCCTCGCCCATGCTCATGATCCTGGCACCCGGCATCCCGGCCGCGTGCAGCATCTCCACGACCGCTGTCGCGCTGGTTTGGTCGGCGACCCAGCCCGCTATGAGGGCCTCGAGCTCGTCGAGCCTGGCCTCACGCTTGCTGTGACTGTCGTAACGCTCATCGCCGAGCAGCTCGGGGCGGTCCATCAACTTGGCGAACTTCTCCCAGTTCGCCCGTGGATCGTCCGGAACCACCAGGTGCTCGTCTCCGCAGCGATAGGTCCACGAACAAAAGAAATCCGTCTCGCGCCCATCCCCGCCGAAAAGATGGGAGTTGGCCGCCTCCTGTATTGCCAGGATCCCGTCGTGCATCGCCATGTCGATGAACTGCCCGCGACCGGTCCTTTCACGCAGCCTGAGCGCCGCGAGGAT
>PIVZ01000633.1 GCA_003354045.1 bacterium | reverse complement strand
CAAAATATGAGATGGTTTTGCGCTCAGTATGAACTGTCGGCGACATGCCCAGCCGCGGAAACGAAACCGCCCCCCCTATCAAGGGGGCGTAGCTTCGTAACATCTCAAAAACAAAACGATATTGACGATCCGTACCTCCGGTGGGGTGGGTTCGAGTAGGAAGAGGTCAGGAGATGGAGGATACAGTGGCTCGGGTAGAGCATATTCCGAGCGGTGACGACCACGAGGAGGCCGAGAAAGCTCGGCCGTCTCAGCCGAGTGGTGTCGCGGCGAGCACTTCGGCGCTTCACTTCGAGCGTCGGCTTTCCAGCGACGGCGTAGACCCGTTCTCGTCGGTCGAGTGGGAGGTCAGGGACGCCGTCATCCAGGGCGACGGCGACAAGCCCGTCTTCGAGCAAAAAGAGGTGGAGTTTCCCGCTACCTGGTCGCAGCTGGCCACAAACGTGGTTGCCTCCAAGTACTTCCGGGGGCATCTCGACACGCCCGAGCGCGAAAGCAGCGTGCGCCAGCTCATCGGTCGCGTGGTTACCACTATTACGGATTGGGGCCGGTCTCAGGGCTACTTTGCCGACGAGAGCGACGCCGAGGTCTTTCTCGACGAGCTCACCCACCTGTTGCTCGAGCAGCAGGCCTGCTTCAACTCGCCGGTGTGGTTCAACGTAGGGGTCGAGGCAAAGCCTCAGTGCTCCGCGTGCTTCATCCTATCGGTGGACGACACGATGGACTCGATCCTCGATTGGTACCGTAAGGAAGGCACGATCTTCAAAGGCGGTTCGGGTTCCGGAGTGAATCTCTCGAAGATCCGGTCGTCCAGGGAACCGCTGGCCGGAGGCGGCACGGCTTCGGGCCCGGTCTCGTTCATGAAAGCGGCGGACGCCTCGGCCGGCGTGATCAAGTCCGGCGGCAAGACCAGACGGGCCGCCAAGATGGTGGTGCTCGACATCGACCACCCCGACGTCGAAGACTTCATTTCATGCAAGGCCGACGAGGAGAAGAAGGCCTGGGCGCTCATCGATGCCGGCTACGACGATGCGATAGACGGGGATGCCTACGGCTCCATCTTCTTTCAGAATGCCAACAACTCGGTGCGGGTGACGGACGAGTTCATGCGCGCAGTGATCGACGACCGCGAATTCTCGACGCGCAACGTGCTCGGCGGTTCGGTGTGCAAGACCTACCGGGCGCGTGACCTGTGGCAGCAGATAGCCGATCGCGCGCACTTCTGCGGGGACCCGGGGCTTCAGTTCGATACCACGATCAACGATTGGCACACGTGCTCGGCGACCGGTCGCATCAACGCGTCGAATCCGTGCAGCGAGTACATGCATCTCGACGACTCGGCCTGCAATCTGGCCTCCCTCAACCTCATGAAGTTCGTGGACGAGGCTGGGAAGTTTGACGTAGACGGCTTCAAGCACGCGGCGACCGTGCTGATAACCGCGCAGGACATCATCGTAGACAACTCGAGCTACCCGACCGAGGAAATCGGCGCCACGGCGCACGCCTACCGCCAGCTGGGCCTCGGGTATGCCAACCTCGGAGCCTTGCTCATGTCGCTCGGTCTTCCTTACGACTCCGAGGCCGGCCGAGCCTACGCGGCGGCGATAACCTCGCTCATGTGCGGCGCGGCCTACACGCAGTCGACCAGGGTGGCCGGTGTGATGGGGCCCTACGCCGGCTTCGAGAAGAATCGCGACCCTCAGCTCAGGGTGCTGGCCAAGCACCGCGAGAGATCGCGCGAGATCAACCCGGCCTATGTGCCGCTCGACCTTCATGCCGCAAGCCGCGAGGTGTGGGACGAAGCCGTGGCGAGCGCCCACGAGAACGGTGTGCGCAACTCACAGGTGACCGTGCTCGCGCCGACCGGAACCATCGCTTTCATGATGGATTGCGACACGACCGGCGTCGAGCCCGACATCGCGCTCGTCAAGTACAAGAAGCTGGTGGGCGGCGGGATGCTCAAGTTCGTCAACGGGACGGTGGCCCGCGCGGTCAAGAGTCTCGGCTACGAGAGCGAGCAGGTCCAGGACGTCATCGATTACATCGACGAACATGAGACGATAGAGGGGGCTCCGCATCTGGCCGCCGAGCACCTGACGATCTTCGATTGCGCCTTCAAGGCACGCAAGGGGGTGCGCTGTATCGAGCCGCTCGGCCACATCCGCATGATGGGCGCCGTTCAGCCCTTCCTTTCGGGGGCCATCTCGAAGACCGTGAACATACCGAGCGATGCCAGCGTCGCCGACGTTGCCGACCTCTACCTCGAGGCCTGGCGCCGCGGGCTCAAGGCGGTCGCCGTCTATAGGGACGGCTGCAAACGGGTTCAGCCTCTGGGCACCGGTGACGACAGCGAGAAAGACGCGAAGGCAGTCGAGGAAGACGCGCAGCCGATTCGCCGGCGGCTGACCGCGGACTGCACTGCACGGCGTCACAAGTTCGACGTGGCCGGCCACGAGGGCTACATCCACGTCGGTTTCTACGAGGACGGCACCCCGGGCGAGATTTTTATCAAGATGGCCAAAGAGGGGAGCACGATTTCGGGTCTGATGGACACCATCGCCACGCTCACGTCGCTGGCGCTTCAGTACGGTGTGCCGTTGGACGCACTGGTCAAGAAATTCCAACATGTGCGCTTCGAGCCGTCGGGATTCACCAAGAATCCGGATATCCCGATGGCCAAGTCGCTTACCGACTACATTTTCCGGTTCATGGGCTCGCGCTTCGTTGAAGAGAAGGAGAGCGGTGATCTGGTTGGGGCTGGCGGAGATGTGGGGGATGAGAACGCCGCTGCGGGAAGATGAGCCCGCGCTCCGCGGAGTGTCGATGAAGGTCATGCCCGGGGAAGCGGTCGGCATCATCGGGCCAAACGGCTCTGGTAAGACCACGCTGCTGGGCATCATG
>PIVZ01001339.1 GCA_003354045.1 bacterium | reverse complement strand
GTGCAGGACGGCCGGCCCGATGACGACGGCCCGGTGCGGATCGCAGAGAACGATCCGCGCCCCCATCCCGATCAGGCTGTCGGTGAAGAAGAGACGACTCTCGAACATCTTTTCGCGGATCAACACTGTGCCGGCGCTCTGCGTGGCGGTCACCAGCGCGATCGAGGTGAGGTCCGCCGGGAAGCCGGGCCAGGGACTGTCGTCGATGCTCGGAATGGCGCCACCGAGATCACACTGGATCTCGAGTTTCTGCCCCGGCGGCACGGTGAGATCGGTGCCCTCGAGTAGCGTCTGCACGCCGAGCCGACGGAAGACGAGCCGGATCATGCGCACGTTCTCGGGCACGACATCATGAATCACCAGTTCCCCGCCGGTGACCGCGGCCATGCCGATGAAGCTGCCGATCTCGATGTGGTCGCCCATGATGCGGTGCCGGCAACCGTGCAGTTCCGCCACCCCCTCGATCGTCAGCACGTTGCTGCCGATGCCCTCGATCCTGGCCCCCATGCCGACCAGACAGCGGCAGAGACCCTGGACGTGCGGTTCGCAGGCCGCGTTGTAGATGACGGAGGTCCCTTCCGCCACCGACGCCGCCATGAGGGCGTTCTCGGTCGCCATCACCGACGCCTCGTCGAGAAACAGCTCGGCACCCTTGAGACCGCGCGTCGCCTGCAGGTGATAGGTCTCACCGATCTCCACCTC
>PIVZ01001338.1 GCA_003354045.1 bacterium | reverse complement strand
TGCGGCGCGAGGATGTGCTGCATCATCTCGCCGTAGTGGCGTTGCATGTCGCGATAGCTCTCGGCGTCCTTCTGCGAGAACTGGGCGATCGAGGCGCAGGTCTTGTCCACGTCGCGGTACAGGCAGAGTGAACGGCCGTCGGTCATCGGCATCGCCACCTGCAACTCTGGAAAGACGTGCTTTACGGCGTGCTTCTCCTCGAACTGAAAGTCCGAGTACACCGGCGCATAGTCCACCATCATCATGTAGACGGCGTGGGTGTTGTGGTAGAAATCGGGAAGCGTGACCTGCTCAGTGGCAAGGCCACCGCCGGCTTCGGACCTCTTCTCGAGCAACAAGACCTTCTGCCCGGCCTTGCTCAAATAGGCGCCCGCCGCAAGCCCGTTGGGGCCGCTTCCGATGATTATCACGTCATAGGTCTGTGCCATGTGTCTGTCCTTGCGGCCTCAGGCCTTCTCTTGCAGCGAGTCCACGACTCTTTTCTTGACGAGCCTCACCTGCTCGACCAGCGAGTCGGGATCGTCCTTGCCGGCTTGCTCCCACGGCTTGTCGAGTCCCAGGTCCCTGGCGATGATCTGGTAGCAGTTGTAGGACTCGGTCGAGCCGGCGTTCGACCCTACGTGCCAGGCTCCGCCTGTAGCATATAGGTTCTTGATCGGAGTCCGGTGGTTCGCCAGCTCGGGCGTGGGTCGGTTCTTGCTT
>PIVZ01000632.1 GCA_003354045.1 bacterium | reverse complement strand
TGCACCTGCTGTCGATGGGGATTCTGGTCGGCGGACATTTCTTCGATGTTCCCCGCGAGCAACTCATCTTTCCCCTGATCTGGACGATCTGCTCGGGCGCCGCCTTCATGAGCCTGGAACTCTATTGCTCGTTTAGCTGGCTCTTTCAGGTTGCGGGCGTGTTTACCGTGAGCAAGCTGACACTGGTCCTGATGGTGCCGCTGTTTTGGGAGCAGAGGGTATGGCTGCTGGCGGGCATAGTGTTGCTGGCAGCGGTGGCCTCACACATGCCGTCGAAGTATCGCCACTACTCTTTCTTGAGCGGCGAAGTGGAACACGAGCGGAAAGGGTAGGGTCAACAGGCCAGCGCGCTCTCTACCTCGTCGCGTAACTTGCCGTCGCTTCGCTCGAGTGCGCCTTCGAGGGCGGCTTTCGCCTGCGCGCCGCCCAGACGACCTAGCGCCCAGGCACACATACGCCTCACTCTCTCGTCGGCGTTCTCTCGCAGCCCGCGGCCGAGGTCGGCAACGTACTTCGTATCAAGGCTGTTGCCCATGGAGCGTGCCGCGTTCATGTGCCATCGCCATATGTCGTCCGGCGATGTGTAGAACATATGGGGCCAGACGTTCGACTCGAAGTAGGCGCGGTCCATGTGCAGGAGGCTGGGTAGGTCGAAGTGCTCTGCCTTGAGTGCCACATTCTCGTTTACCGGCAGCTCTTGCGCCAGCCACGGTTGGTTGCGTGGGCACACGTCCTGACAACGATCGCATCCGTACACCCAGGTGCCCATCCGCTCGCGCATGTCCGGTGAGGGTAGATCGGTGGCGTAGTAAGAGAGGTAGGCGATGCACTTGCGCGGATCCATCTTGCGTGGGGCTTTCAAGGCCGCCGTGGGACACGCCGCGATGCAGGCGTTTTTGCACCACTCCGGGCAGCCGACCTCCACGGTAGGCTCGTCGGGGGCGAACTCCTGGTCCACGATGATCGGCAGAGGGATGACCCACGAGCTCTGTCGGGCCAGCTTGTGCGAGTAGAAGAAGCAGTTCTTTCCGAAATCGCCCAGCCCGGCCCTTGCCGCAGACAGTCTGTGGGGCATGTTGAAGGGGGCGGCCGACTCGATGCCGTTGTCGGCAAGGTACTTGAGAAGATCGGTGAACCTCTCGGAGAAGCCGCCTTTCAATATCCGATCGTCGTCTTGGTAGGCCCGCCCGAACTTGCCCACCATCGATGCCGGAAACGCGGCCCGGTAATAAGGCTCCACGACGACGATGATCGATTTGGCACCGGCGAGGAAGCGCTTGGGATCGGTCCCGTCGAAAAGCCCTGCGCCGGCCGCTTCGGTCCACTCGTAGGATTTCTTGCGCGATGCCAAGACCTCCTGGTGCTCGGAGAATGGCTCGGCGGTGGTGAATCCGATGTCCTCGAAACCGGCCTTGGTGGCATGCTCGATGATCTGTTCCTTGGTAAGCGACATGATTCGGCTCTCCCCGTGGGAGGTCGGTGGGGTCCCCCCTGCTCGTGACGCCTCCTAGGCTGAGCCAGCGCCACGCCTGATTCAAACGGATGCGCCGCTCAGGTAGCGGAGCAGCATGGCCACAAGCTCTTTCTTGAAGCGCCGCCGACTCAAGTCATGGGGCGCGCCCACGACGAACTCGTGGGTGAGAGCCTCGACGGTATTGACGACGATGTAGGCCGCCGCCGAGAGATCTGTAACGCGCACCTCCGGGCTCGATTCGAGCAACATCTTCACGGCGACCATGGCCTTGCGCTTCTCACCGCGCATGGCCTCGTGCATCTCGTGCGAGTGGGGCACCTCTTCGAGCAGAACATGCTGGAGGCGCGGGTTCTTGGCGTGCATCTCGACCATGGCGCCGACGAAGTGGTCGAGCACCGTGGCGAGACTGTGCGGCTGTTGGCCCACGTGCCCGAGAACATCAGCAAAGAGCTCGGCACCCTCCTGCATGTGGCGCTCTATCAGCACATTGGCCACCGACTCCTTGTCCGGGAAGTACTGGTAGAGCGATCCGATCGAGACCCCGGCGCGTTCGGCTATGTGATTGGTGGTCCCTGCCGCATAGCCGCGTGACTCGAAAACCTGAGCAGCGGCCTCCAGGATCGCGTCCACCGTGACGCGCGAGCGCTCCTGGCGCGGCGTCTTTCTTGGATTCTTGGCCTTCTTCGTTGCCACCGGGGATCCCTCCGGAAATGCGAGTTGCCAGAACGCGAGTAATTGCTCATATTGATACCTGGAAAGCACAAAGGAGACAAGAGAGATGAGAGAGTTTATCTACCCCGCCTCGATAGTGTTCTTCATGGCTGCCGCCCTGGTGTGGCCGACGGTGAGGATCTGGCGTCGAGAAGGCGTCTGGCCTGTCGTGTTTCACCGGGAGGGTGCGCCCGTTCAGCGCGTGCTCGGAGCGCTGCTGTCGGTGTTCTTCGTTGGACTGATTGCATGGGGCTTCATGGTGGCGTTCCTCGATCCCGCGAGTCTGGGGATAATCAGCCTCCCGCCGGCGGCGGCCACCGTGGGCTGGACGATCATGGCAGTGGGAACGGCGCTCGTGCTTTTGGCTCAAACGCACATGGGCTCGGCCTGGAGGATCGGCATTGATGACCGCCCGACCGAGCTAGTCACCTCAGGGCTCTTCGGCCTGTGCCGAAACCCGATCTTTACCGGGATGCTCACAGCGTTGGCTGGCGCGGTTCTCGTCGCTCCCAGCCCGTGGAGTCTGGTTAGCTTCCTGCTCGTCACCGCCGGCATCGGTGTCCAGGTACGCTACGAGGAGAGGCATCTGTTGGCCATGCACGACCGCGCCTACGCCGACTACGCGAGCCGGGTCGGCCGCTTCGTTCCATTTATCGGCCGGCTCGACCGTTTGGAGTCCAGTCCGAGAGGTTGCGCATGCGCCTGAGCAAGACCGAGC
>PIVZ01001337.1 GCA_003354045.1 bacterium | reverse complement strand
CTCTCCGAGCGGCATCCCCGGGATCCGTCACTAGCCGTGGATCTTGAACTGGATGGGCACGCTGATCGTCGTCTTCACCGGCACGTTGCGCTGTTTGCCCGGCTTGAAGCGCCACTTGCGGGCAGATTTCAGAGCGGCCTCCTCGAGCACCTTGGGCACGGAGGACTGCAGGACCGTCGCGTTGAAGACGTTACCGCGCTCGTCGACGAAGATCAGGACAACGACCGTCCCCTCCATCTCCGCCTCGCGGGCGATCGGTGGGTAGCGGACCGGCGCCTGATAGATCGGCTGGGGCGGTTCGTCAAAGGCGTAGAACACCTTGGGGCCCGAACCGGCCGAGCTCGTCACGGGGGGCGGCATGTCGTCGGTGAAGTCGAAGCTCGTGTCCTCGATCGTGTCGTCGTCGGAGGCGTCGTCGGAGACTTCGATATTGACCGGGACCTTGGGCATCTCCACCTCTTGCGGCGGAGGCGGGATCTCGATGTCCTCGGGGATCTCCACGACCTCGAAGATCTCTTCCTTGAGCTTGTATGGAGTCGGATTGTACAACGGTGTGAACAGGAATGTGTTCGCGAGTATCACGAAGGAGCCGAGCAATGCCCAGCGGAGCAGCTTCGAGTACTGCTTCTTGACCAGTTGCTCAACCGTGATGACCATGAGCTTCTCGTCCTCTTTCGGTCCGCGACCTGCGGCGGCCGCGCGA
>PIVZ01001336.1 GCA_003354045.1 bacterium | reverse complement strand
CGTTCTTTGGAAACGGTAGCACGTCCCTTGCCCGTTTCGACATCCCCGGCGGAGTCGACCTCGGCAACGGCAACGCCTTCTGGATGGCATTCCGTTTCGATCGGCCGGGAGTGGCCATCCGCTCCGGCCAGGCCCAGGTAGGTTACACCGAGGACAGCTTCGCCTTGCTGGACAACGCTACTGAGACGTGCAACTTGTACTGGTTCGGAGGCAATCCTCATGCCGGATTCGCGATGCGGCTACATTGCCTCGGCGACCCGCCGATCGGCGCGTGCTGCCTGCACGAACCCGGCGAGGCTTGTCGAGAAGTGGCACCGTTCGAGTGTAGTGAGCCCGGCATGCAATGGCTGCCCGGCGCGACGTGCGAGCCCAACCCGTTCGACCCACCGTGCGGCGCCTACGCGTGCTGCCTTCCAGGCCCCACACCCTACGGCTCGTGCGAAAACCTCTCACCCGATGAATGCGTCGCTCGCGGCGGAGTGCCGGATGGAGACGTGCACTGCGGTGACAACGAGCAGACGTGCAACTGGTGGGTCTGCCGGGCCTCGGAGAACGATTGCTGCGTAGCCGGGGACGGCGTGGGCTGCTCACACCAGGGGTGCTGCAACACGACGTGCGACGCTGATCCGTGGTGCTGCGAGGTGGCGTGGGACGAGGTCTGTGTCGAACGAGCCCGAGCCACGTGCAGCAGGTACTGCCCCAT
>PIVZ01001335.1 GCA_003354045.1 bacterium | reverse complement strand
CGCGATAGTGCATCTCGCGGGTAAGCTGCATGAATAGCTGCTCGCGAACCAGCTCGGCAACGAAGAAGCGTTCGTTCTGATCGGTCAGAGTGTCCCCGTCATAGAGCCAGTCGCCCTCGGGAAGTGTACGGGCGAGGACGTCAAGCAAGCCGTTCACGCCTTCACCGGTAACGGCGCTCACCGGAAGACACTCAGCCTCGGGCAGGATCTCGGTGACACGCTGTATCAGCGGCAGCAAAGCAGATTGATCGATGGTGTCGATCTTGTTGAAAACCACGACAGTCGAAGCCGCCGCCAGGCGTTCGGCTTCCTCGCGATCGACGGAGGTCAGTCCCTTTGCCGCGTCGATTATCCAGCAGGTGACGTCGGCCGAGCGTACGCTCTTGCGCGCGCTACCGACCATACGCTCATGTATCAGGCCGGAGGCAGTATGAATGCCGGGCGTATCTGCAAAGACCAGCTGCGCATGCCCATGGGTGTGGATCCCCAGCACGCGGTTGCGCGTGGTCTGCGGTCTCGGCGTGGCGATGCTCAAAGGCCGGCCGAGAATGCGGTTGAGCAGCGTCGACTTGCCTACATTCGGCGCACCGGCCAGCGCCACGAAGCCCGCGCGCGAGGTCTCAGCGGCCCCCGGGTGATGAGTCTTCGCAGTCATCTCTCAACACCTCGTCCAGCCGTGAGGCTGCCGCGCTTGCGGCCGCCTG
>PIVZ01000631.1 GCA_003354045.1 bacterium | reverse complement strand
CCGTGGCCAAATGGGCCGCCGGCTACCACGCCTGGTTCCCGGACACCGATTTCGCACTGCGCAGAGCGATCGAAAGAAAGAACAGGGTCCGCGAGCCTTGACCTCACCGGAAGCGGCAGAAAGCCGGCGTTCAGTCGGGTAGCGCGGTGATTCCCTTTACGCCTTTGAAGTCAGTGTCGAAGGTTGCAACCTGACCCTCCGCGCGACTGCGCGCGACGCTGACGATGGCGGCATCCGCGAAGCTGAGGCCGCCGCTCGATTGCGTGCGAAAGACGTCAAGCGCGTCAAGGAAGACATCGGAGCAGGCAACGAAGTCGATCTCCCTGGCGCCAAGGAGAATCTCTCCAACTCGCGTGGCGACATCGAGGCCTCGCCGCGCCATCAATACGGTCACGACTTCGACGAATACGTACTCGAGCAACAGCGAACGGCCCCACTGCCCGGCCGCAATGTCATTCATCAAGGCTGCCGCAGCGGGATGATGGATGTCGCGCTCGTTGTGGAAGGCAACGATGAAGCTAGAGTCGAGAACGATCACGGCGCCGCCGACTCAGGCTCCGTAGACAACCGCATCGATCTCCTCGCTCAACCGTTCGTTTCCTTCCGGATATGGCTCCGGCTCGAGGTCTTCGAGGCTGCCCCGTTTTGGCAACAGCTCGGGGCGGGCGAGGTATGCACGCACCGCCTCGTTGACCATCTCGCCCATGGTCTTGCCGGCAAGCGCGGCGCGCGCCTTGAGCTCGCGATAGGCACGCTCATCGATATTGCGGATCGTGGTATCCATCGGGAGACATTGTAACACATGTGTGCGTTGTGTGCGAGTGTCCAGAATTGGCTTGCACCGTCTACGAAGCCGCGCCACCATTGTCATCGAGTTCGGGCATCCGCGAAGCGGATGAGGCAGACCGGCGCCCGAGACAAGGCAAATGGCATTCGAGTGGCTCACGGGAGAGAGAGGCGCAACGGTCCAATGTGACCTTTGCCCGAAGGTGTGCGTGATCGGCCCCGGGGAGCGCGGCGACTGCCGGATCCGCGTGAACCTCGACGGCGAACTGCGCGCCGTCGCCTTCGGACTGCCCTCGGCGGTGCATATCGACCCGATCGAGAAGAAACCGCTCAACCATTTCAGGCCGAGCAAACGCATCCTCTCTCTGGCGACCACGGGCTGTAACCTCCACTGCCGCAACTGCCAGAACTGGTCGCTCTCGCAGACCGATCCCGAGGAAGCCGACAACCATTCGCTGCCGCCCGATAAGATCGTCTCCCTGGCCAAACGCCGCAACGTCCCCATGGTGGCCTTTACCTACTCCGAGCCGCTGGCCTTCTACGAGTACACGCTCGAAGGGAGCGAGGCCGCGCGCGCAGCCGGGCTCGATACCGTGCTGGTGAGCGCCGGCTACGCCAACCCCGGACCGCTCAGACGACTCTACAAAGTGATCTCGGCAGCCAACATCGATCTCAAGGCTTTCTCCGACGAGTTCTACCGCGAGGTGTGCGGCGGCACCTTGAAGCCGGTGCTCGATGCCCTGGTCATCGCCAAAGAAGAGAACGTGTGGCTGGAGGTCACCAATCTGATCATCCCCACCCTAAATGACGATCCGGCGATGATGCGCGAGATGGCGGGCTGGATGGTCGCCAACCTCGGCGCCGACACGCCGCTGCACCTGTCGCGCTTCACACCACGCTACAAGCTCGAGAACCTGCCGCCCACCCCCGAGGAAACGTTACGGCGCATGGGTGAAGTTGCGCGCGAGCAAGGCCTTCATTACGTCTACCTTGGGAACATCCTCGATGCCGCAGGCCAGAGCACACACTGCCCGCACTGCAACGAGCTGTTGGTCGAAAGGCGCGGCTACATCATCGGCCGCCAGGTACTCGGCGAGACCGGCGGTACCTGCCCGGTCTGCGAAGCCGAGATAGCGGGGGTATGGCTATGAAACGCCGCGAACTACTGCGGACACTTGCCTCGACGGGCCTCCTTGTCGGCGCAACCGTCGCAGGCTGGACCGCGCCAGCGCTTGCCGGCATGCGCACGCTTGCCCGGCGTAGCGCTCGCGTGCCCGCGGATCTGCTCGCGCGTATTCACCGGCGCACCCGCCCGCTCGATCCCGACTCGCTCGAGAAGGAGCACGATCTTGCCGGGTAAATATAGCCGAGTCCTGCCTGCCGACCTCGGCCAGAAGACGGAGAACCCAGTGAAGGCGCTCAGCTCAATTCCCCGCGGCACCGCTTACCCAGACATTTTCCACAGACCGCGGTCGTGGACGATGGCGGTGCTCGTCCTTGGCGCCGTGGCGCTGTTGGTCGGCGCATGCAACGGCCGCGAGGAAACGCCATCGGCTGCGCCGGAAGAAGCAACGGCCAAACCCACGGAGGCTGCGGCCAAGCCCGAAGCCTCACGCGTCGAACCCGCGGATGGGGCACGAGCGAAGGCACCGCCAGCGAAGGCTCCGGCCGCCGAGACGAGGAAGAAACGCCTTCGCGTACGGGCCGCGGCCCACGCAGGTTCCTGGTACCCGCGCGACGAAGAGACGCTGCGCTGGGAGATTGAAACACGTCTGAAGACAGCCGAGCGAACGAGCGCGACCGGGCAGGCGAGCGAGGGCGAACCAGTGCTCGCGATGGTCGGGCCGCACGCGGGGCTGCGCTTCAGCGGCGACGTGGCGGCGGCCGGCTACGTCCAGCTTCGCGATCAAGAGATCGAGCGCATCATACTGCTCGGCCCTTCGCACCATGCGAGCTTCAACGGCATCGCCCTGCCCGCGGCCGACGTCGGCGCCTACGCCACGCCACTCGCCAACCTCGCGATCGATACCGAGACCGTAGCTACCCTGCGCGGGCAGCAGGGCTTTGGTGGTCTCGCGCGCGCACACGATCCCGAGCACAGCCTGGAGATGCACGCCATCTTCA
>PIVZ01000090.1 GCA_003354045.1 bacterium | reverse complement strand
CACAAGCGTACATCGACGCTGGTAACGACGCCGTAGGGTCGGTCTTTCCAAGACGCCCTCATGTACGCGGTCGGCTGAGTGCCAATCGGCGTGGCCTTTAGCGTGAGTGCAGCGCCTTTCATCGGCTTCCATACGGACGCTGACGGATCGAGCCAACTGTCGTCGCCGGCAACCTTGCTTACTGTTAGCATGCGAGGTCCTCCCTTGGGTCTTTGGATTCAGTCAAACGCGGCTCCCGAGAAGGCGTGACGGTTTTTGCCGACAGCCACGTACGTAAATTCAGCGCCAATCGCTCGCGGCTGACCACTATGTGCAGCGGAACCACGACCATCAGGGCGTAGGTGAAGATGACGTGAAGCTCGACGGAAACGTCGACCACGACATCGGGAAAGTACCTGAGGAACCACAGGATGAAGCCGCTCACTATGAAGATCACGCCGGACACCAGCGTGAACCACAGGTTGATAGAGTGCAGCCTGAGGTTCGCGCGGCGGTAAGAACGAATCCACATCGTTTCGGAAGCGGCCTTCGGCCCCATGAGTAAAGCGATGGCAGGTAGCACGAGCATCACGACTCCACCCCACTCGTGCAATGAAGCGATCGTGCGGCCGTAGCCTCCCACGGTCCAGGCCCTGAGGTCGGGAAGGTGAATGAGCAGACCTGTGGCGAGCAGCGCCACCGCCACCAGCGAGTAGCAAAAATGCAGCCCCCGGTACGATGCTCCCGGTAGGCTCGGTTCCGCTTCTGATTCTTCCCACGGCTGACAAGGGTCAAACTCCTGCTCCGCACTTAGCCGTTCGGCCGACCTCATGCGACCTTCTTCATCTCCACGGCCACAGCCCTGTCGGATTGGACCGGCTGCCAGTTCCAGCGCCAGTGCTGGAGCTGTCCGTAGCCTCCGGCCAGGTGGAGGTACTTGACCATCCCCGGAATCGCGGCGTCATAGCTCTTCCAGCCGGGGAACTGGTAGGGCTCCCACGCGTGGTAGATCACCACCTGGCCCGGGCGAACTGACGGCGAGGTGATGATGTGCACCTTGAAGGAGCTGAAATCGTTGAAGACTTCCACCATGTCGCCGTCGCTCATCCCGCGCGCCTCGGCATCCCCCGGGTTGACGAACATGCCGGGTCGCCCGCGGTGGGTCCGCTGGATCAGCTTGTTGACCACCCAGATGGAGTGGATGCTCCAGCGCAGGTGGCCGCTCGTGAGGCGTAGCGCGTAGTCGCCGCCGATGTTCGGGTTCTTCTTGTGAACCGGAAGCTGCTCGTCGGCCTCGATGAACCAATCATGGTCGATATAGAACTGCGCGCGGCGCGCCATGGTCGGGTAGGGAACCTTGTCGCGCACGTGCCACTGCAGGGCCACGATCGTCTTGTCCGCCTCGACGTCGCACGACGTGTTTAACGAGACCGGGTCGAGCGGGTCGAGCCCCGTCATGCGTACGAAGCCCTTTTCCTTGTAAGTGTCGATGGTGGTCTCTTTCGGAAAAATGCCGAGCCGTCCCTGGTCTTTGATGAAGCTCTCGAAGGTGGCCAGGTAGCCCTCTCTGCTTATCGGCTGCTTCTTCGTGTACCTCGCGTGCGCGTCTTCATAGCTGCGCTCGATGCCCAGCCGGCTCGCCATGCCCGGGAAAACCCAGCCGATGGCGCGCTCGAAGACGGTGTCGCCGAGCAGGCGGTGCAGCGCCTTCATGGGCAGGGGCAGAAGGTCGACGATGGCCTTGGTGAGCATCCGTTCCTGGCGGAAGGACTTGGCGCCCCGCTCCTTGGCCCGTTGCTTCACGATCTCGGAGAGCCGCCCCATCATCTCCCACTCGGTTATGGTCTCGCCGAGCGGCTCGACGACGCGGTCGGTATAGGCGTTGAAGGTGACGGAGGGCGAGTGGAAGCGGAAGTCCTCGCGCTCGTAGAACCACGCCGGCGGCAGGATCACGTCCGAGTACATGCACGTGGTGCTCATACGCGGGTCGATGCTGACGACCATCTTGAGATTCGGCCAGGTGTTCTCGAGAAGCTGCTTGAGCCCTCCACGCGTGCGCCTAAGCGTGCTGCCGCCCACACCGATGAGTACCTGTGGGGTCTTCTCCGGCGCGGGCCGTACGTGGCCGTCCCACCAGCCCTTTTCCATCGCCTCGTCCATGTAGGCATCGAAGGGGCGCTTCATGGTGGGGTCGTTCCAGTCCGGGTTGTTCCACACCTTGCGGTAGCCGGCATGGTGGTACCAGTAGAAAACCGGCGGTGCAGTCGAGGTTATCGGACCGACCAGCCGCTCGTACTCGATTGCGGCCATCTCGTCGGTGAGCGTCGGGTCTTTCTTGCGCAGCAGGGCGACGGTGTTGGCGCGGTTCTCGAAAGCACGGTCGTACTCCGAGTCCTCCAGCGACTCGCGCGCCATCGTTATGTGCTTGGCATCGCCCGACTGGTTCCAACCGGCGCTTCCGGTGCCCGGCTTGCCCCAGTTGCCGCTCAGCCCCAGCACCAGTGACTGGGCGCGCTCGATCAAGTCCCCGTGATAGTACTTCGACGAGTTCCAGCCGAGGATGATGAGACTGCGCTTGGTAGCGATCATACGTGCCAGGTCGCGGATCAACTCGGGGGCGGTCTGGCACAGCTCAGAGGCCTGCTCGGGCGTGTACTCGCGGTCGAGCATCTCGCGCAGCAGCGAGAAGACGGTTCGCACCTCGACCTTGCTTCCGTCGTCGAGCGTGACCTCGGCGCGGCCGTCGAGTACCGGGTCGACGCTGCCCAGGTCGAGCGTGTCGCGCGGTGCGGGGGCCGGTTCGTCGGTGGCGGAGTCGAGAAGATAGAACTGGTCTTCCCGGGCCTTGCCTCCTTCGTAGTCGCTGGCGCGCAGATAGTGACCGTCGTCGGTGCGCACCAGAAATGCGAGATCGGTTTGCTCTTTGACAAACGGCTCGTCCACCAAGCCCTCGGCGATCATCACCTGCGCCATGCCGAGCGCGAGCGCTGCATCGGTGCCGAAGTCCACCGGCACGTAGAGGTCTGCGTGCATGGTCGATGGGCTGGCATCGGGAGCGATGGTGACTACCTGGGCCCCGTTGTAGCGAGACTCGGAGATGAAGTGATAGGAGGGGATGCGCGTGTAAATCGGGTTCTTGTGCCAGATGAGCACTACCTCGGCATTGAACCAGTCATCGACCGAGCTGGCCTGCTGGAACTTACCGAAGGTTATGTACTGGCCGACGTTGAAGTCGTTGATCAACCCGTCCACGTCGAGCGCCGTCATGCCCTGGTTCATCGCGAAGTGGCTGACGGACTCGGCCTGGAATATGCCTATGTTGCCGGGGCCGAGCTCCAATATGCAGGACTCTGCGCCGACGGTCTGCTGGGCTTCGACGATCGCGTCGGCGACCGTGGTCAGTGCCTCGTCCCAGCTAGCGCGTTTCCACTTGCCCCCGCCACGCTCGCCCACGCGCACGAGCGGGTATCGGATGCGCTCCTCGCCGTACATGACGTCGCTGAACGAGGCGCCCTTCTGGCAGCCCCGCGGATTCATGTCGGGAAGATCGTCGTTTAGCTGTGGATAGTGCCCGGTCTGCTCTTCTCGCCAGACGATGTTGTCCTTTACGTAGGCGGTCCACGAGCACTGCCCCGGGTAGCAGTCCACGCAGTGGGTGACCTTCGCGGTGCGGTCCCAGGTCCATTTCTCGGCTAGCACCGCCTCGTAGCCCGTATAGCTGGTGGCCGCGCCTGCGCCCGTCTCACCGGCGGTCGTCGCGGCCTCGGCCGCCGGCGGCCGAAGCTGCTTCATGCTCAGGCCGACTGCCGAGAGCATCGAGGCCTTCAGGAATCCTCGCCGTGAAATCTGAGTCCCTTCCATAACTGCCCCAACGACTCCTACGGATACCTTTCCTCGATGTAGGCGGTCAGCCGACCGACCATCTCGCGGAAGTCGCCTATCTCTTCGTCCGTGCAACGGGCCAGGATCTCTTTGAGCCTCGAGACCTGCGTGCTTTCGAACTCGTTGACGAGCTCGCGTCCCGCTTCACTGAGGTGTAGGCGACGGCAGCGCTTGTCTTGCGTGTCCGTGCGGCGCTCGACCCAGCCGAGGCCGACCAGGCGGTTGACGGCCGTGCACGCCGACGGCGTCGTGATCGCCAAACTGCGGGCGGCTTCTACTACGGCAATGCCAGGGTTGTGGCCGAGCAGTTGAAGGATTCTCAGCTGTGAAGGTGTGGCGCCGCTGTGGTTGTCACTTGCGACGTCGGAGATGAAATTCTTGAAAACCGCGGACAGGAAGACTCCGAGCTCATGAATGATCATGAGTTCCGGGGCAGTCTGTGACGACTCCTTTCGAGCGTAAAATCCCGCAAGTGGGAATCGATGTTCCACCGGGTCCGGATCCTCCTCGCACGCCTTCCTGTGGCGGAGCCACCTCTATTTGTCTGCAATTAGCTAGTCAAGCGAACTAATCACAAGCGCCGCGAAATCTGGGGCGTAAGGGTGGGCCAAGAGGCTTTTTCAGAGCCGCTTTCGCTACCGGATCGGCCCTGGTTTCCTCATTTGTGGGAATTGTACCGAACGGATCGAGGGACTCGGCCAAAGTTTAAAACATGAGTAATTTCACATAGATAACGGCTTCAAGTGGCGTGTCGCCGGCGCGGCAGCACTCGGCGCAAGGCTCCCGAGCGCTGCCCTGGAGCATCCGCTTGCATCAGGGGCGCACCTCCCCCTCTAGTACAGTTAGCCAGTCAAAGTATTTCCCGCATACGGGAATAGGAGCCGCGGCCGGCAGCCCCATATGGGTGGGTTAAGGCAGGCCCGAAGGCATGGCGGATCGTCCGTCGATCGGGGGCTGGCCGTTGCCATGAGCCAAGCGGACTCGCGCCGGCCAGAGACCGATCGGGCGGCGCCACTCGGGTAGCGGGGACACAACCTCTCGCGACGACGGCCGCGAGCAACGGAGGATAGCCATGGGCATCACTGACATAGACACTGCGCTCGGCGAGGAAGAGCGCGCAATCCAAGAGACGGTTCACAAGTTTGCCGCCGACGTCATGCGGCCGATCGGTGAGCAGCTAGACCGCCTCGACGATCCCGCCGAGGTTATCGCCGAAGGCTCGCCCCTATGGGAAGCCCACGAGAAGTACCGCGGCTTGGGACTGGAGAGCCTCGACTCGCTCGAGCCCGAGCCCGGCGCGGACCTCGCGCAGGCGGCGCGCATTCGCTACGTGGTGCTCGAAGAGCAGGGCTGGGGAGATGCGGGTCTTGCGATCAGCCTGGGGGTGGCCGGCTTCCACAAGATGTTCGCGACGCTCTCCGGTCGCGAGGCCCTGATAGAGCGTTACTGCTCTCCCGGGGTCAAGGACATCGGTTGCTGGGCCATAACCGAGCCAGATCATGGCAGCGACACATTGGCATTCAGTGAGGGCGCTTTCTCGGACGCCAAGGTAAAGGCGAACTGCATCGCCACCAAGGACGGCGACGAGTACGTAATCAGCGGTCAAAAGGCCGCATGGGTGTCCAATGGGACCGTTGCCGACGTGGCCGCACTGTTCTGCACGGTCGAGCCCGACAAGGGGCTCGAGGGTGGAGGGATTGCCGTAGTGCCGCTAAACGTGGACGGCGTCTCCAGAGGCGTCCCGCTCGACAAGATCGGTCAGCGCGCTCTCAATCAGGGCGAGATCTACTTCGACGACGTGCGCATACCGGCCGACCACATGGTAGTCGGGCCGGAGGCCTACAGTATGGCGCTCGAGGGGGTGCTGACCATGGCCAATGCCTCGATGGGGGCGATCTTCGTGGGCGTTGCGCGCGCGGCCCTCGAGCACGCCATAGCCTATGCCCACGAGAGGGTTCAGGGCGGCGTGCCGATCTTCGAGCACCAGAGCGTAAAGGCGCGCCTGTTCAAGATGTTCACGCAGTTCGAGGCCGCCCGGGCGCTGGCACGGCGGGTCATGCTCTACAATCTGACCAACCCCCCACTGGTGCATTACTCGATCGCCTCGAAGGTGTTTTGCACCAACGCATGCTTCGAGATCGCCAGCGGAGCTCTACAAATCTTCGGTGGCAATGGGCTAAGCCGCGAGTATCCGGTAGAGAAGCTCTTGCGCGACGCCCGCGCCTCGATGATCGAGGACGGCTGCAACGACATCCTGAGTCTGGTAGGAGCGTCGAAGCTCTAGCCACCGGCCGGGAGCGCTGCGCAGGGGCCTTGCGCTGAAAGACAGGAGACGAAAACTATGAAGACGAGCGCGATCGTAGCCGGGGTCGGTATGACCCGGTTCGGAAAGCACATGGACACCGGTCTAAAGGCCCTCGGCGCCCAGGGCGTGGAAGCGGCCATCAAGGATGCCGGTATCGTGGCCGGCGACATCGAGGCCGCCTATGTGGGCAATGCCGCGGCCGGCTTGATCACCGGCCAGGAGAGCATCCGTGGCGAGGTGATACTGCGCGGTATGGGGATCGGCCGTATCCCGGTCATTAACGTCGAGAACGCATGCGCCAGCGCTTCGACCGCGCTCAACCAGGCATGCGCGATGGTGACGGCCGGCATCTACGACGTCGTTTTGGCGCTCGGTGTCGAGAAGCTCTACGACCCCGACAAGAAGAAGACCTTCGGTGCATTCACAGGTGCCGTGGACGTCGAGATGCTCCAAGCGATCATGGAGGGCCTGAAGCAGAACGCCAAGGCCGGTGGGGCCGAGTCGGCGAGCTCCGGGGCCGGCGAGAAACGCTCCATGTTCATGGACATCTACGCCATGATGGCGCGCGCCCATATGGACCAGTACGGGACGACGGCCGAACAGTTCGCAGGCGTCTCGGCCAAGAACTCCTTCCACGGCTCGATGAATGAGCGCGCGCAGTTCCGCGAGGCGATGACGGTCGAGGAGGTGCTGGCCGCCCCCATGATCGCCGAGCCGCTCACCCGCCCGATGTGCTCCCCCATAGGCGATGGGGCAGCCGCCGCGATCCTCGTCAGCGAGGCCAAGGCGCGCGAGCTAGGCATCGACAAGCCCGTCCGTGTAGTCAGCAGCGTGCTGCGTTCCGGCTGGGATCACGGCCCGGACGAGGCCGGTACCGTCGAGGTCTGCGCCGGCGAGGCTTATGAGGAGGCCGGAGTGGGCCCCGAGGACATCGATGTCATCGAGTGCCACGACGCTTCGGCTCCTGCGGAGCTGGTCAGCTACGAGTCGCTCGGGCTGTGCGCGAAGGGAGAGGGCGGACGCTTGATCGACGAGGGCGCCACCAAGCTGGGCGGGCGCATCCCCGTAAACACCTCGGGCGGGCTGTTGCGCAAGGGGCATCCGATAGGTGCCACCGGGATTGCCCAGGCCGTCGAGCTCACCGAGCAGCTTCAGGGCCGCTCGGGCGAGCGCCAGGTGGAGGGTGCCAAGGTCGCGTTGGCGCAAAACGGCGGTGGCACCATCGGTACCGACGCCGCGGCGATGTGCGTTACCATTCTTTCTCGCTAGTAACGACTGTGCCCCGGCCTTTCACGGACGCCCGAGCGGCGAACGTTCGTGAAAGACGCGGGCAACAATCTGCAGGAGGTGTTCCATGGCTGAGCGCAACGAACTGATCATTGCCGACATGATTGCCGTGCGGGCCGAAGAGAAGCCGGACCTGGACGTTCTCACCTTCGAGCGTCTCGATTGTACCGAGGGCCGTTGCCCGGACGAGACGCGCACCTACGCCGAGCTTCAGGAGAACGCCAATCGGATCGCGGCTGAACTGATCGCCCGCGGGCTTGCCCCGGGGGAGCGCTTCGCGCTCATGTTGCGTAACCATCCGGAGTTCGTCGAAACGATGATCGCTGCCTCGATCACCGCCACGGTGTTCGTGCCCATCGACCCGCGCACGCGCGGCGACAAGCTCGCCTACACGCTCAACAACTCGGAATGCCGCGGGGTAGTGTGCGGCGATTACTGTCTCGCCCAGGTCGGCGAGGTGCGCGAGAAGACACCGGGCGTGGACTGGATACTGGCTCTCGACAGCAAGGAGGAGGCGGGCTCGATCGATCTCTCGGAGGTGCCCGGCACCGACCCGCTGTCGGAGGTGCTATCCCGTTCGGCCGCCACCGTGGACTCGCGGCTGAAAAGCGGCTCGGACCCACTGCAGATCATCTACACCTCGGGAACCACCGGCGATCCCAAGGGTGTCGTCTTCCCCAACGACCGCTTCGGCATGTTCGCCATGCTCGGTGTCGTCATGGGCTACGGGCCTGAGGACAGGCCGTACACCGGACTCTCGTTCACACACGGCAACGCGCAAGCGGTGACCCTTGGGCCCTCGCTTTCCATGGGCCTGCGTGGGGTCTTCAGCCGGCGGTTCACCAAGTCGCGGCTATGGCAGATTTGCCGGCGGCTCGGGTGTACGACGTTCTCGCTGCTTGGCGGCATGGCCACGGCCATATACTCCGAGCCCGAGCGCGAAGGCGACGGCGATAACCCGGTTCGTATGGTAATCAGCGCCGGTATGCCGCGGGCCATCTGGGAGTCGTTCGAGAAGCGCTTCAACGTTGACGTCTTCGAGTGGTACGGAGCCGTCGAAGGCGGCATGGCCTTCAAGCCGATTGGCGTCGGCCCGATCGGCAGCTTTGGTAAGCCTCCACCCACCCTCGACATGAAGATCGTGGACGACGACGGCAACGAGTGCCCGGCGGGAGCGCCCGGCGAGATCATCTCGCGTCCGGTCGGCGGCCGCGCCGAGGTCGAGTACTTCGGCAACAAGAAGGCATCGGAGAGCAAGACCGAGGGCGGATGGCTGCGCAGCGGCGACATCGGTCACACCGACGAGGAGGGCTGGTTCTACTTCGACTACCGCAAGGGCGGTGGCATCCGCCACAACGGCGACTTCATAAACCCCGGTTTCGTCGAGAAGGTGGTGGCCGAGCACGCAATGGTAACTGACGTCTTCGTCTACGGCGTGCCGGCGGCCTCGGGCGCCCCGGGCGAGAAGGACGCCGTGGCCGCCATCGTGGCTACCGAAGGAATCGAGTTCTCGCCGCAGGCCATCTACGATGCGTGCCGCGCAGGGCTGGAGGCGAACTTCGTGCCGAGCTACCTGCAGGTGGTCGAGCAGATCCCGAAGACCGCCTCGGAGAAGCCCCAGGAGCGCTTCCTGCACGAGAAGTTCGCGCCCGATGCCGACGGCGTCTACCCGGAGAGCGACTTCAGGTAACGGCGGCGCGAAGTTTTCATTCTGACGATCGGGTGCCGACCTCGGGAACGCGGCGGCAGTTCGTTCGGCCGGGCGGTCCCGCCAACGCCGTCTGGTCCGGAATCGATCTCAGGGTCAGGCGGTCCCCAGAATGAGACGGGGGGGCGCAAGTTTGCAACGTTCTCATTCTGGAACACCAAAATGAGACACCTGGACATAATTGTGCGGCCCCCGCTTGGGGGCGCAAGGCCGGCGGTTCTCTAAACCCCCTATCTCGCTGCTTTTTTCGTTTCCCTGACGACTGGTGAGCCGCGCGGCACGCTGGCACGACTTTCGCTCATATAGGGTCCTGGCGGCAAACCTGATGATTGCCAACAAACGCGCCTGACGCCAAACGAGCTGGCGCCGTTGGCGATCGGGCAAGGGCGGTTAGGGGGATGCAAAACACGGAGAACAGGAAGAACGAGCGCGGCGCCATTGCGCTTGTCGCAGGCTTCGCTCTCATCGGACTCATAGGATTCGCGGCCTTGGTGGTGGACGTTGGCTATGCCCTCCTCACCAAGGCTGAGCTTCAGAATGTAGCCGACGTCGCCGCCCGCTCGGGGGATCTCGAGCTGGGCCGGGTCTACGACGAGCTCGGCGTTGATCCGGCCGAATACACCTTGAACGCGGGCGACAGGGCACGCGTGCTGATGGCGGTGAACTCGTATTCCAGGAGGAACACGGCGGCCGCCGTCCCGATTGCCATAAGGGCCGAGGATGTCCAGTTCGGCCAGTGGGACATGGGCACCGCGACGTTTACCCCGGCCGACCACAACGTGACTGCCATACAAGTGGTGGCGCGCCGCGACACCGTTGCCAACGGTGCGGTCACCTCGCTGCTCAGCAGCGTCTTGGGAAAGGACGAGTTCGAGATCAAGGCCGAAGCCGGTGCGACACTGGCGCCAGTGGCCAAGCTGCCGCGTGGCAAGGTCGATTTTCCCGTCGGCATTGCGAAGGCCTGGTTCCAGGGCAAGCACTCGCCGTGCGGAAGCCCGACCAGCATATCATTTTATCCCACAGGCACGCTCCAGGGATGCGCCGGCTGGCACACCTTCGATACCGGGCCCGCCAGGGCGTCGCGGCTCAAGGCCATCCTCAGAGCCATGCGGTGGGGTGGTGAGACGGGCGTGAGCCCGGAGGTGGTGGTGGGAGAGACCTACTTCGAGTTTAGTGGCGGGACTGTCGATAGCGTGCTCCACGAGGCCGAAGAGCTCTACGAGGCGAAAAGAGACGGGTCCGGCCGCTGGCAGGTCCACATTCCTGTCTACGACAGGAACGACTGCTCGAACCCGAACCAGTCGATCAAGATCATAGGCATCGCCACGGCTGTAATCACCGGGATCGACGCACACGGTGGCGACAAGCGTATCGATGCCGAGGTTTCGTGCGACGTCATCGGCTACGGCGAAGGCGGGGGGCCGAACTACGGCACCCAGGTCGGCGTGCCGATGATCATAAGGTGAGCCCGGCAATTGCCGGGGTAACAGCTTTGGGCTCGCCGCGGCCTCCATCGTGGAGACCGCTTCAAGACTGCGGGTAGGTGTCGCGGTCTCGACCACAAGGGGGTGGGCGGCGAAAGCTGCGTGTGGCCGTGGCGCCTACCCCACCGTTCCTTCGTCGAAACCTTCCACGGCATAGATCGACAGCGGCTCGGCTACACCCTTGACGAGCGTCGGCGGCAGCGGGCTCAGGCGAAAGCGAGGGTCGAGAGTCTTGCCGAGCGCTTCGGTCAAAATGATGTCGGCCTCGTACTGACGCGTCAGGTCCTGCACGCGTGCCGCCACGTTTACCGTTCTTCCGACCAACGTGAACTCCTTGAGATCCCGGCTTCCCACCAGCCCCGCTACGCCGGTGCCACGGTTGAGGCCGATTCCGATCGCCAGTGCCGGCAGCCCGTTTCTTGCCAGCTCGTTGTTGTACGAGGCGATCGCCGTACGCATTGCCAAGGCGGCTTGCACGGCGTCGTTGCCCTGCCAGGGGTTGGGAGCCAAGGCGCCGAAGAAGGCGAGGAGCCCGTCTCCGATGAACGTCGAAACGTAACCGCGATGCTGCGAGATCGCCTCACTCATTCGCTCGAAGTAGCCGTTGAGGATTCCGACCAGAACAGTGGGCTCGACGCTCTCGCTCAGCGCGGTGAATCCCACCAGGTCCGCGAACAGTGCGGTCACCTCCTTCTTCTCACCTGTCTCTCCGATGCCGCTTGCGATCACCCGCTCTACCACCTCATCCGGTGCGAAGCGGCTGAAGGCGAGCTGCAGGTTCTGGAGGTTGGCGGAGGCGCTCTCCAGACGATCGTTGAGGCGCTCGATCTCTCGGCGGCTACGCCAGACCCATACGATGAGCCCCGCGACAACGGCGGCTGCCACGGCGGCAAGAATCAGCGAGGCGGGGTTCATAGGTGCGATGGGGCGACCATGGCCAGGCTAAGCGGAGTTCATCTGTATGAGCCCGTTACCATTCCAAGCTTACACGTGGTGTCTGTCGCCGACGCGGGTTTCATTCGCACGAACCGGTGACGATCCCCAGCCTGCACACGGCATTGGCGAGCGACGCCACCGCGACGAGCTCGACGAATTGATCGCGCGAGAGCGCCGCCATCACCTCGCGCGAACGGTGCTGGATCTGTACCGGTTGGTACCACACCGTCTCGCGCGCAAAGGGCACGGCGATCCGCTCGACGTCATCGAGGACCGGCGAGGCCAGGTGGGCAAGGATCTCGTCGAGTTGCTCGCCATCGAGACCCTCGGCCAACACCAACTCGCCGGCTTCGCGCTCCGAGACCGGACAGCCTAGAGCGCGCGCGACAACGGCAAACACGAGGGCCTTGGTGCGCCGCGAGAGCACCGTTGACTCCCACATCCCGTCGATTGCGGCGCGCAGCGCACGCGCTGTGGGAAGCCCATCGAGTGCCACGACGATCGGCGAAAAGGACCCTTCCCGTTCCTCGGGCCTCAACGGATCGGGTTTTCCTGGTTTGCGGTCCTTACGCATTCCG
>PIVZ01001334.1 GCA_003354045.1 bacterium | reverse complement strand
ATCCGCGTCCGAGAGAGGAACTCGGCCGCTGCTCCCTGTGCCATATACCAGACACGATGAATGCCGTGGCGCACGTGCGCAAGACGCTCGAAAAGTCCGACGAACTGATCAAGATCGCCACCGAGCAGTATGGGGATCTGAAGGAGTTCGGCTACCGCAATCTGGCGCTGAGCGAGATGCATGACCACCTCGATGACGTCCGACTGAGCCTGCGGCACGCCCAGCACAGCTGCAACCTCCTCGAGATCAATGAAATAGCTAAGTCGATCGAGAACGTGGCGAAGCGCGTGGCCTATGACCATGAGCTCGTGCAGGCGCTGCGCGAGGCCAGGCGCGGCCAGACCAAGATCGCCCTCGGCGTCGCGGGGCTGCTGCTCGTGCTCGTCGGGATGCTGCTGGGATATCGCAAGTCGTACGGCCTGCGGCCCTGGGATCGCACGATCCGCGACCCCGAGCGGCGCAAGCTCACACCGCCGTGCAACAATGGATGCCCCGCCGGTAACGATGTCCAAGGCTTCATCGCCGCCGCGGTGAAGGAGGATTTCGACGAGGCGCTCGCGATCCTCCTGAAGACGACGCCGTTTCCCAGCGTGTGCGGCCGGGTTTGCCACGCGCCGTGCATGGACGCCTGCAACCGCGGGCAACTCGACGAGTCGATCAACATTCGCGAACTCGAGCGGTATCTCGGGGACAATGGTCCGCCGA
>PIVZ01000630.1 GCA_003354045.1 bacterium | reverse complement strand
CGCGCGGATTGCGATCCTCACCGACGGCGTCCGGTACATGATCTACAGCGATCTTGACGAGAAGAACAAGATGGACAAAAGACCGTTCATCGACCTGAATCTCCTCGACCTCGATGAACGCATTGCGGCGGAACTGGACAAGCTCCGGAAGCCCACGTTCGACCTTGATTCGATCCTGAGTTCGGCGAGCAACCTCAAGTACCGCCGGGAGATCAATGACGTACTCGTACAGGAAATGGAGAACCCCTCGGATGACTTCGTCCGCATTTTCGTCGAGCAAGTGCACGGCGGGCGGGCGACGCAGAACGTTCTGAGCCGCTTTCGGGCATTGCTCCAACAGTCGCTTGCCGAGTACATCACGGATGTCGTCGACCGCCGTTTGAAGGCGGCGCTCACGAAGAATCAGGAAGTCAAGGAACAGTCGGCTTCCGCGAGCGAGGAGGACGCGGACGCAGAAGAGGCGGAAGACGTCGTGGAAACCACCGTCGAGGAGATGGAAGGGTTCTATGCCGTGAGAGCGATCCTGCATGATCTCGTTCCGCCTGCGCGCGTTATCGCACGCGATGCCCAGTCGTATTTCGCGGTCATTCTGGACGACAACAACCGCAAGCCGATCTGCCGCCTGTGGTTCAACGGTCGGAAGAAGTACCTTGGCGTCTTTGACGAAGAGAAGAAAGAGACACGGCTGCCCGTCATGTCTCCCTCGGACATCTTCGAGCATGCCGACCGCCTACGGCAATCGTTGGGGTACGTCCTCTAGAGAGCCTTAGACGGCCTGAACAGGAGCGGTCGGTTCGCACGAGCGGACGGTGGCGGGCTCCGAGCCGGACGCGGTCATGCCGCTGGGACACGGCGCTGTCGTCATACCGAGGAACGAGCCCCGTAGGGTCCGCTGTGCGGACCAGCGACAGCTACAGATGGTCCGCACAGCTGACCCTACATCCACTCCCTCGCAGGAAAGTCCGTCCCCCACCCTCCGGGAGTACCCGAAGGATGGGGCACCCCAATCCTGTTCGGCACGAAGATTGCGTGGGCCGACCGTGAGGTTGGTCGTTGACGCTCAGGTGGGCTTGTCAGATGACGGAGGATCGGGATGGGGCGCTTAGTGCGCAGCATGAACGGCCGGCGCAGGATTGCTGTACCGGCGATCAAGCTTGAGCGGCTAGCGTTTCGATATGGGCCAGTAGCTCTTCCTCGTCGGCAAGGCCGCTGAAGTAGTGGCAGATCATTTCGTACGTTCGTAGGGTCGGTTTCCGTCCCGTCCACAACGCGATCAGAAGACAGGCGATGATGCCCAGGTAGACCTGGATTTCGATGCCGTTCACGGCGTGGCTGATCAGGTGCCGGCAGCCAAGTACGTGCTTGAAGAATCGAAAGAACGTCTCGATCGTCCAACGATGCTTGTAGATTAGCGCGATCGTTTCCACCGGAACGTCGAGGAGATCCGTGGCGATCAGCATGGATTCGCCCCGGCACGGACCGCCTTGCCCCGGCCGCCCGCCGCGCTTGTGGTGCGGTGTGCACTTGATTTCGACCAACCGCATCGGTTGTTGAAAACCGATGCGGCGCGGCGAGTCACCCGTAAACTGAACCACCATGTCTCTCAGGACATTGCCGGCTCGGCCTTCCTCGCTGACGGTGCGCTCTTGTATCACATCGAAGAGCGTCGCATCCTGCATACGACAGACGAACGATGAGCCTCCTTCGATGATCTGTTGGAAGAGGGCGAACTCGGTGTACCCACAATCCATCACGTATACCCGATCCGCCTGCAGGGACGCCTTTAGCACACTGCGTTCGCTGGCGTTACCGCCGGTGAGGTCCATACGCGTGGGCACGCCCCTGAGCAACTCGAAGTGGGTATGCAACTTGAACGCCTTGTGGCTGTCGTGTTGCCACATGGCTGCTACGAGCTTCGGCAAGGCGGGCAGCAAGGTGCCGTCCACGAGTGTGATGATGCCTTTGATCTCATCAAAGCGCGTGTTCTGTTGAACTGGAGGCAGCTTATCGATCAATTCCCCGATGATCCCGCGAAGCAGATCGGCATCAAAGACCCGAGCGGCCTCCGAGAGCGAACCCAGTGAGGCCCGTGGGCATTTGAGCATGCGCTGGACCTTCTTCAGTTCGCTCGTCTGGTGAATGCCTCGCAGGCTGGTCACGATGGGATTGAAGAAGTAGAGAAGGATCAGTGCGGCGTACTGATCGTAGTGCAGCCGTCGATTCCCGGCGATGTCCCGCTCGCACGCGTGGTTCTGAAGCTTCTCCAGGACCGGCATCAACAGCTTGAAGTGCTTGAAGCCCTGGAGGTCCTCTTCGCGAATCTCAGCTCGTTTCTCTCCTGCCACATGACAAGTATGCGCTATGGATCAGCCATGCGCAAATCAAGTGTGGCGCGATCTCTCGCGGTGTGGCGCGCAGCCAATTCCCAGCACGACACGCAAGAACCGTGCCGAACAGGATTGGGGTGCCCCATCCTTCGGGTACTCACGAAGGGTGGGGGAAGGGAACCGCATCGTGGAGTAAGCGGTTCTTCCCTTCGACGTTGCCATCGGTAAGGGTGAAATGGGACGGCAAGAGGCGGCCCGCCTCGCGCGGAACAGACGCCTGCTTACTCGCCCACTCCGTCAGCCGATTCATCGAGCTTGTCTTCGCCTTCGGGCGCCTGAACTTCCGGCATCTGCAAATCAGCCCCATAGACTTCGCGAACTGCATCGGCAAACCGCTTGGGGAGCCGCTTCGCTCGTCCCGCCGCGGCTCCGCCGGACGCCTCAGTCTCGCTTGGCGACGCCGCCCTCCCGTTCGTACGCTTGCCACCGGCACCGACGTGAAGCTTCGCCAGCACATTTGCGAGCGTCACCAGCTCGGCCGTGGTCACCGCCCCCTCAACCACCGCCGGCCGCCCGTAGGTCAAAGCGAGAG
>PIVZ01001333.1 GCA_003354045.1 bacterium | reverse complement strand
CGAAGTCCCCGATCGCCGGCCTACACTGCGCGAACAGACTTCGGCCCTCCGAGTGCATGCAGCTGTTCCGAGGCATCCCATTTGCGGCGTCTGGGCCGTTCCTGAGTCACGTTCAATGAGGTCTTGCAGATCTTGGCCTCAATTTGAGCACCGTCACGATCTTGCAGGGCTGAAGCCCCAGAATCCGCCACGATACGCTGGGGTTGCGCTGTTTGCACCTCCTCCATTCGTGGCGGTATGGGGTGTAGACTCACCAAGGAGGAGTTCATGCCGAATGATGTCGACCTCGCGATGGACCCACGCTTCTACCTCGTGCTTCACCGTATCGACCGCGAGCTCGCCGAGGAGACGCGGGCGAAGGGCTGTCCGTTCTGTGGAGGAGCGCTCCACTACGCGACCTATAGGCGCGCGCCACGAGGTGGACCGGAGGATCTGCTAGAGTAGGTGATGCGGCGTCTGGCTCTGCTGTGGCCGCGACGGGTGCCGTCGCCATGTGCTGCCGCCCTCGTGCCTGTTCTTCGGCCGACATGGTACTGGAGCGTGATCGTGCTGCTGTCGTCGACATTGAAGCAGCGGACACCGGCGCAGAAATGCTTGGCCGAGTTGAGCCTCGGCCTCGGTGTACCGGCCAAGACGGCTGCCCGCTGGCTTCGCCACTTCCGGTATGTCTTCCCGCGGTCTGTGGTGTGGCAGCGCGTCCGCGGGCT
>PIVZ01000629.1 GCA_003354045.1 bacterium | reverse complement strand
CGTGATCGTGGTCACGTCGCTGCAGAAATCGTAGAGCTGGAGTGCCAGGCCGAGATTGCCCTCGCCGGTCAGATCGGTATTTCCCTGATCCGCCTCGGTCGTCAGGAAGCGAACCTGGTCCCCTTCGACTCGATAGGGCAGCCGTGGGTCACATTCCGGGATCCGACACGGCGTCACGGCCTGCCCCGTGTTCAGGAGCGCGCCGGTTACCAGGTCATAGATCTGCAGAACGCTGTCGTCCATGTCCGCGTCACCTGTCGGCTCACCGTCCGCCGTCGCATTGAGGTTTACGCCCTCCTCGAACTCGCTCGTGCTGAACGCGACGAGCCAGACCGTACCGCAGGACGTCACAGTTGACTCCCCTATCACGAACTCGCCCGCGGGCTGCCGCACACCCGCGGAACAGGTGGCGCCGGGCACCGCCGTGCAGGACGCGAGCTGCGTATGCGCCGCATCGTAGACTTGCAACACACGGTCACTGGCATCGCCGTCACCGTTGAGCGCGCTGGCCCCCTGATCGTCTTCCAGCGTAATGAAAACGGCGTGGTCGCCGGCCATCGCGAGGGTATCGCCGGCCTGCCCCGTGTTCGTCCACGTTCCGGGGGCCGCACCAACGGCATGCACCATCACGACCGTGTCGTCGGAATCGCCGTCGGAATTGTAAATGGTCCCATCGTCGTCGGCCTCCGACACCAGTGCTGCGACGAAGGTCGAAGAGAGGGCAACCGAACTGGCGGGGCGCACCAGGTTCGACGGCGGTGAACTACCGTCCCACAGGTAGACGATGTCGTCGTCCTCATCCGAATCACCATTCAACGAGCCGGCTGGACACGGCGTCGTTCCGCCCGCGGATTCGGGTCGCAGGAAGGCCGCATTGCCGTCGTGCACCGCGACCTGCCCGGCGGGGCAGAGAGTCGTCAAGCTGTTGTCGGAAGTGTCGAACACTTCGAGTACGACGTCATTGACTTCGTCGTCGTCGAACAAGATGTTGTCGACCGCGGCCAGCGGATTGACACCGTTGACGTAGGCGTCGGTGGTCAAATTCTCGTCATTGACCGGATCGGCCACATCACCCGTTGCGAACGCGACGACACTGCCGTCGGGAGAAATCGTTCCCTTCGAGGCGAAGCCGTTCGCGGCCGGCTGCGACCCGTCGGATTCGACATTCATGCGGCCCGTCACCCCCGTCTGGCGGTCACGGACGAAGACATCGTCGCGTCCGTTGGTGTCGTCGGGTACGAGATTGGTGGCGCTGCTGCTGAAGGTGACGAAGCGACCGTCGGCCGAGAGCCGCGGCTCGCCGGAAGAACCGTTCCCCTGCACTCCGCCGGTGGAGACGCTGATCCGATCGGTCGTGTCGAGAAGGCGGTCGTGGAGGAACACGTCGTTGCTGGAGTTCGTGTCACCCGGGACCAGATCGGCCATGTCCGAAACGAAAGCGACGAAGCGGCCGTCGGCGGAGATCGCCGCGAACCTCGTGTTGCTGAACCCCGTAAAACCCTCTGCTCCGGTCGAGGTCACACTGACGCGCTCGAAGTCGCCGGTGAGAAGATCGCGAACGTAGACGTCCTCGATCCCGTTCGTGTCCTCGGGCACCAAGGGCGTGGCGAAGCCATCGACAGAAAACGCGACGTAGCGCCCGTCGGCCGAGATGACCGGTATGATCGAGGCGCCGTCCGAGGCCTGGCCCGTGTCGGCCACGCCGATACGCGTGGTCGATGTGGAGCACGCAGGTACGGCCTGGCCGTAAGACAGACAGCGGTCGCGCAGATACACGTCGAGCTCGTTCGGGTCGTTGGCGTCGAGATTCGTGGCGCCGGTATGAAAAACGACGAATCGCCCGTCGTCGGACACCGACGGGAGGCTCGACGTGCTGTTCGCCTGTGCACCTGCCGTGGTAACGCTCACGAGCTCGGTCGTCGTGGCCCCCGCGTCGTCCTCATCATAGATCGTGTCGCCGTCTGCATCGCGATCGTGGAGATAGATGTCTCGGCAGCACCCGTCCCACGCTGGTCCGCAGGCGGAGCAGATGGTGACGTCCCCCGGCACCAGCGTGTCCTCGCTCTCGAAGACGATGAATCGCCCGTCCGGCGTCATTGTCGGACTGAAGCTGAGACCGTGCGGCGGCGCGCTGCGATCCGAGCCGACGCTCATGAGTGTCGTCGTTCCGGTCTGTCGGTCGCGGACGAAGACATCGGAGGCCCCATTTAAATCGGCCACGTCGTATGCACCCGAACTGCTCACGAAGGCGACATAGCGGCCGCTCTCGCTGACGCTTCCCTTTGCCATCGATGCCGCCAGGTTCGTGTCGCCGACGGCCGCCGATCCGCCACTGACGACGCTCACGAGCTCGGTCTGCCGTGCGCCCATCTCGGGCTCCGATGACCGGAAGAACACGAGCCCGTTCGAGATCGCGTGCGTCCTTCCGTTGACCAGCAGCTCGGGATCGACGACGCGCGGTGGTGACACGGCGGACGTCAATTCGCCGCCGCCGAACTCGACGACCCGCAGCACTGAATCGACCGAGTCTCCGTCGCCGTTCATGTCACACAGCGTCGAGAAGCCCGGCTCGTTCGTCGAGCCTTCGGATTCGAGAAAGGCGACGAAATCGCCCTCGATCTCCACGGCAGGAAACGTGTAAGGAGGATCGGCGATGCGTACGATCGCCCGGCTTTCCTCCGTGCCGGCAAACCCGTTGCATGCCAACGCGGCACCGAGCGCCTGGCCGACCCCCGTCTGCCGGTCGCGCAGAGAGAGAACGGTATCCTCGGTGTCGCCGTCCTCGTTGCGATCGACGCCGTCGATCGACTCGCGAATCGAGAATGCCCGCGTTGTGTCGCTCGCCTGTAATCCCTCGAGGGGCACGGGGATTCGCGCCTCGTAAGCGTAGTTCACGCACGGACCGTCGAGACCGCAGTCCA
>PIVZ01000628.1 GCA_003354045.1 bacterium | reverse complement strand
CTAGTAACGTAATGACCGGGGCCCGTGGGTGACCCTCCCCGTGGGGCCCTCGACCACCTCGGCAACAACGACTCGACCGCCCTGACACCCGCACTGCGCCTGCCGCCAGCTTCAGACCCCTCCGGCTACCTGCCCGGCGGGTTAGGTGCTCGCGGCTGGCCAGAAGCCCGTCAAAGCAGGCAAGAACGCGACGTTTGAGCTACGCGGCCTTGTCCCTCGTGGTCGGATGTACCGTGGCCACGAGTTCGTCGAGGTCGCGCAGGGCTTCCACGAAGCGCTCGGCCTGCTCCACGGTAGGCAACCCGCGGCCGGTGCCGTCGCTTGGAGGCAGGAGCGGCCGCCGGGCTTGATCGACGGCGTGGAGTAGGGCGGTGAGGTCGGGCTGCGGGTGTGGGTCAGACATCGGCCTCAGTATCGCGCCTGCTGCAATGGGAGGGAAGTGCGCGGCGTCAATTGCTGTTCCGGGTAGCAATACGAAGTGGTGAGTCCGGACCTGCTGATTGCTATGCGATTGCTGGCCCGAGCACCGCAGGGCGCGGGCGCTCGTAAGTGCGTGTTTCAAATGGCTGGGGAGGCAGGATTCGAACCTGCAATCCCCTGATCCAGAGTCAGGTGCCTTACCAGTTTGGCCACTCCCCAGCACAGGTGAAACGGCGGCTAAGATCGCAAAGGCGCGGTTCAGAGTCTACCGCGTAAGGGCCCGCAGAGCGGCCGCCGGTTACGGATCGGTGGGGCGGACGCGAGCGTCACGTGCGCGAAATTGCTGGTCTAAGGAGAGAAAAAGGGTGGCAAGCCGGTTAGCAGGCAGGCGCCGCATCAGGCGCAGCTGCTCAGCCGTGCAGCTGCCCGAGTACGCGCCGAGGCGCCTATCTTCGTGGGGGATTCTTCTCGCGCCAGGTGATGCGACCCCGAGTGAGGTCGTACGGGGACAGCTCTACCTTGACCGTGTCGCCCGGAAGGATGCGAATGTAGTACTTACGCATCTTTCCTGAGATGTGGGCAAGGACCGTCTGTCCGTTGTCCAGCTTCACGTTGAAGAACGCGTTGGGTAGACACTTGACCACTTCGCCGTCCATTTCGATGCCGTCTTTCGCCATATTCTCGTCTGCTCTCGCTCCTTCCCTCGCTCTCGCCGCAGCGCGGCGTAGATTAATGCGCCAAGCTACCAGCTAGGCCACCGCTCCACAAACTCCCACGCGAGCTCCGCGACCGGTGTTCAGGGTAGCGCTTCGCTCGGGCGGCCCGAGGCCAGGAGCGGCAGCCAGAGGCCGCCTAGCGAGCGCTCCACCCGGAGCGGACATTCGTGTCCACAACGGTTCGCCGATGTTCGCACCACTCCGACCGTCAATCGGGAATCTCTATATAAATCAGCTAGTTACGCCGGCCAGCCAAGCGGCACCGGTCCTGCAATCTCTCCTTCCAGTCAGTCAATTCGGACGGAGGAAGCCAATGTCACTTAGCAAGCGTAACAAGCAGTCGGTGGAAGGGAAGAAGAGCCGCGTGGTCTTCACGGGCAAGAGGGTCAAGGGCACCTGGAGCTTGGAGTCGGCGTTGCCGTCGGCGAGCCGCCGCAGTCCTTCCAACGACGGAACGCTCATCCTCGAGAACCGCCGGGTGCGCACTCTTCACTAGCAGCCCCCGCATTCTCACTACCAGCCCCCGTATTCCGCTGCCGGCGGCCATCGCCGGTAGCCGGCACGTCCCGCGACCCGCGCGAACCCGTAGACGCGAGAGCAGCGAGGTAGACGCGCGAGCGTGGTCAGGAAACACCTGGACGCAACCGGTCGCCGTGCTAAGAATTAAAGGATGTCTATTGCCCTCGACCTGCTCACCGAAGCAGCTCGCGACGCCGACGGCTTCGTAGAGCTTCGCTACCACGACAAGACCAGCCGCAGCATCGGCGTTGAAAAAGGCAAGGTGGAGCGTACACAGCTTCGCCGGCGCAAGGGTGTGGCGGTGCGCGTGCTGGCCGGCGGCGGTTGGGGATTCGCATCCACGAGCAGTCTCGAACTGGGAGTCGTCAAGCGGGCAATGAAAGAAGCCGGGACGGCGGCACGCGCAAGCGCCGCGCGGAAACGATCGGCGCTTACCGAGCTTCCGCCGGCCCCGCTTGCCCGCGGCGAGTTCCACCAGGCCGGCCTCTCCGATATTGCCGGCCGGCCGCTGGAAGAAAAGATAGCGCTGGCCTGCGAGCTCGAGAAGCGCACGCGCACGTCTTCGGCGCGCGTGACCTCGGCCAGCTGCGGCTACAGCGAGATCGTCGAGGACAAGGTCATCGTCACTTCGGACGGGGCAGCCGCCGAGTTTCGCCTGGTGCGTCCCGAGCTGCGACTGCAGGCTGTGGCCGAGAAAGATGGCCAGCTCTCGACCGGCCACGAGGCGATCGGAGCCACGGGCGGCTGGGAGTGCTTGTTTCGCAACGGCAGCGGCGAGTATTTCGCCGACAAGGCGGCCCGTACCGCCGTCGAGTTGCTCGCCGCAACTAATCCCGAGGGTGGTCGCGCTCAGGTCATACTCGCTCCCTCCATAGTGGGCCTCCTCGTGCACGAGGCCATCGGCCATACCGTCGAAGCCGACTTCGTGCAGTCCGGATCGGTGGCCGCCGGCAAGATCGGACAGCGAGTCGCGAGCGAGCTGGTCACCCTGTGCGACAGTGGAGCCTCCGAGTACTACGCCGGTGCCGGAGGTACGATCCCGGTAGACGACGATCGAGCGCAGATTGGGATTGGAGCAGGAGTACGAGACGATGCCGAGCTCGACGCCGTGCTGACTCACCTCATCCGGGATGCGGCTGGCGAGCGCGCGCTGCACCGTCACGCTGATCATGGGTGAGAGTCGTCGGAAGCGATCCAGGAGCGGCAGGAGGTAGAGGCAGGTGTACTCGTTCGCGGCGATCAGGAGACGGCCGCGTTGCATTTCCCGCA
>PIVZ01001332.1 GCA_003354045.1 bacterium | reverse complement strand
CGATGCTCGCAGGCAACGCCGGCGCTGAGGAAGCGGGCACGCAGAGTCTTGCCGCCACTGAGCACGTTCATGGCTTCGAGCCATGAGCGAGCCTCCTTTACGTCACGGTCGTGAGTCTTCTTGTCAATGCGCGCGACCAGACGCGTGACCAACGTGGACTGGGTCGTGTTGTAAGAGTTGAGAACCGGCCCGATGGTCGGATCCTCGGCAGTTTCGAGATCCTGGCGAAGCATCACGTCGCCGCGGTCGTTGATGCCCACCTCGCGCAGTCCCGGGTTGTGGCGGATGTAGAGGCCGTCGCCAACCGTCACGATGCGGCCGAACTGTATCTTCGCACCGGCCGAAAGCTCGGGACTCTCTCCCGACACTTGTGTAACCTCGATGGGGATGATGTAGGAGGCCATCTGTTTGGTCATGTCCGAGTTGTAGACGCGCACGCGGCGGCCTAGCTCGGTGACCGTCGTGCCTGCATCGCGGATGCGATCGAGGTCGAGGGCGCTTTCTTCGGCCATGATGAGGCGGCCATCACCGTCGCGCGCGAGCTTGCGCGAGGAGACCGCTTTGGGTTTCAAAAAACGCTCGATCTGAGTCGAGGGAGTCGGTTCGTCCATTAGTGTGTTCCCGTGAGTCGACGCGATAGTAAACACAAACTTATAGTTGAGTCGTCGCAGTGCGTCAATTGCTGGGGGCAAGGTAATCGCCAATGAA
>PIVZ01001331.1 GCA_003354045.1 bacterium | reverse complement strand
CTGGCTTTCTGCGTGATCTGCTCGGGTTCATTGTCAATAAACTCATGGACTTCGAAGCCGGCGAGCGCTGCGGCGCCGGCCTGCACGAGCGGAGCGAGGACCGCGTGAATCAGCGCAACGGCTACCGTGACAGAGGCTGGGAAACCCGCGCCGGCACGGTCGAGCTGCGCATCCCGAAGCTGCGCCAGGGCAGCTACTTTCCAGGCTTTCTCGAGCCGCGTAAGAGCTCGGAGAAGGCATTGGTGGCCGTCGTCCAGGAGGCCTACATCCAGGGCGTGAGCACGCGAAAGGTGGACGAGCTCGTGCAGGCGATGGGCATGACGGGCATCTCGAAGAGCCAGGTTTCAAGGCTCTGCGAGGACATCGACGTGCGCGTCAACGCGTTCCTCGGTCGGCCGATCGACGGCAGCTGGCCGTACGTGTGGCTCGACGCGACCTACGTCAAAGTGCGCGAAGCCGGCCACATCGTGTCGATGGCTGTCGTCGTTGCGATCGGCGTTAACATGGAAGGCCGCCGCGAGATCCTCGGCCTGGCGGTCGGGCCGTCGGAAACGGCGAGCTTCTGGACCGACTTCCTGCGCGGCCTCACGCGCCGCGGCCTCAGCGACCTAAAGCTGGTGATTTCGGATGCGCACGAGGGCTTGAAACAGTCGATCTCACGGGTGCTCTCGACGACGTGGCAACGCTGTCGCGTGCACTTCATGCGCAA
>PIVZ01000089.1 GCA_003354045.1 bacterium | reverse complement strand
ACGACTACGGTCGCGGTACAGGGCTGCGAGCGAGCAGCGGCGGCAAGCAATAACGACGGTGGACACACTCTTCCCTCAGCTTCTCTTCGGCGCGTTGACGGCGGTGATCCTCGTCCCACGCGTGCGTCTGGAGTGGGCGTTGCTTGCCTACCTCGTTCTCGTGCACCTCGACTGGTCGTCGGCGGTGCCGCATGTGGCGGTCGATATCGGGATTCGCAACCTGCTGGCTGTCGTGGTTGCGCCAACGGCACTGCTCTTGCGAGTGCCTTGGGCCAAGCTAAAGGGCTTCACTGCCCACAGAGGCCTGCGGCTGTGGGCGGCGTTCTGTATCTACGTCGCGGTGGCCTCCGCGTGGAGCGCCTACCCGATCCCGGCCTTGAAGCAGCTCGGCTACCTTTACGCTTATACGGCGCTGCTGATCGTCTTCTCGCAGGCATTCGCTTCGGCCGGACGGCGCATGCCTTGGCTCATTGCCGCGTCGCTTGCCGGCGCGCTGCTGCTCGGGACCGTACAGAGCTTCATGCTCGGCGACGCGTTCGGGCAGCACATCCACAGGTTCACCAGTTTCAGCGCGCCCCAGTACTTCGGTCTCTATCTCGGCTTGACCGTCGGCCTGCTGGCGGCGTTCGTCAGCGCGAAGAAGCTGCCCGTGGGGCTCGCGCTCAGCCTGTGTGCCGCCGCAGTGGCGGCGTTGTCGATGAACGGAAGCCGCCAAGGCATGGTGACTGCGCTGGCCTCGGGCGGGCTGTGGGTATTTCTCGCGTGCACGCGGCCGGGTCGTCGTACCGTCCCGGCGATCGTCGCCGGGGTCTTGCTCGTCGCCGCACTGATAGGGGTGCGCACGATCGGCAACGACGGCATCGATGCTCTGATCGGATCGCAACGTGCGCTCGAAACACTGCGCCTGGCGGCAGACGGCGAGGAAGCGGCCGACAGGATTGGAACGCTCAAGGCCAGACTGGGTATCTACCGCGCTCTCTACGAACGCATCGGCGGCCGATCGATCGGCCGGTCGCTGTTCGGCAACGGAACCTCTAGCACCGCCGATCTCATCGTGGCCGGCGACATAAAGTATCGCGACTACGACGAGCACACTGTCGATGGCAACCGACTCGCCCACAACGAGTTCCTGCGCGCGCTCTACGAATGGGGAGTCGTGGGCTTCTTGCTGCTCGTAAGCGTGATCGTCTGGTGCCTGGTCGTCGTGGCACGCCTGGTCGCACGGGCCCAAAGCGACGAGGCATACATATTGGCTTTGCTCGCTGTCTTGCTCGTCGGCGTGTTTCCGCTGCTCGGCAACGTTCTCGCCGCACCGGCCGCTCCGCTGGGACCGAGCCTCGCAATGGTGATCGCGCTCGCCGCGTACTCCGGTGGCGCGCAATCCGGGCGTGGAGTTGAGGACGGAAGGTAGGCAAGTGGCGAGCAATCGGGCAACTGGCGCTCGAATGACGAGGGTGCAAATGATGCGGGCAAGAATCGCATACGGGCGAGCGGCGTTCGAGGGCTCCGCCACCGTCCGGCCCGACTAGGGAAACGGTGGTGAGATTCGAGTGAAAGTTCTTCTCGTCCACAACTTCTACCGCCAGGCCGGCGGCGAAGACGAGGTGTTTCGCGCCGAGTGCGCGGCACTGCGCGAGGCCGGCCACGAGGTCGTGACCTACGAGCGCAGCAACGCCGAGATCGCAGGCGGCACAGCGCGAGACACGGCGCCCGCTTCGCAAGGTGCGGCTTCCGGTGCATCAGCCGCAGAGCCCGCTTCGCAAGGCGCGAGACCACCCACAGCACGCGGCGCCGAGCGCTTGGCACCTGGCGCGGCACTCAGCACAGCGCTGGGCACGATCTGGTCTCACAAGAGTGCCGCCGAGCTGCGCGCCATCATTCAGCGAGAAACCCCGGACGTCGCCCACTTTCACAACACCTTCCCGTTGATATCGCCGTCGGCCTACTACGCATGCGTGGACGAGAAGGTCCCCGTCGTGCAGACCCTGCACAACTACAGGCTGCTGTGCCCGAGCGCCGTGTTGTTCCGCGACGGTCACGTCTGCGAGGACTGCCTGGGAAAGGCGCTCGCGTGGCCCGGAATCGCGCACGGCTGCTACAGGGATTCGAGATCGGCAACCGCCGCCGCAGCGGCCATGCTGGCCGTTCATCGAATGCGTGGGACATGGACGAAGGTGGTCCACACACACATCGCGCTCACCGAGTTCGCGAAGCACAAGTTCATCGAGGGTGGACTCCCGGCCGAGCGGATTGCCGTCAAGCCGAACTTTCTGGTCTCGCCTCCTTCGCCTTGCTCGTCGGTCGGCGACTACGCCCTCTTCATGGGCCGCCTGGCTCCGGAAAAAGGCGTCCCCACGCTTCTGCGAGCCTGGGAGGGATTGGAGATTCCGCTAAAGATAGTCGGCTCGGGTCCGCTTGCCGAAGAAGTCGCGACCTGGGTGGGAAACCAAGGGCAGGCCGAGGTCGAATTGCTCGACTGGATGCCGCGTGAGCGTCTCTTCGAGGTCTTGCGTGAGGCGCGCTTCGTCGTCTTCCCGTCTGAATGGTACGAGGGCTTCGGTATGACGCTGGTGGAAACCTTCGCCTGCGGCGTGCCCGTCGTGGCGAGCCGGATCGGAGCAATTGCCGACATCGTCCAGCACGGCAGCACCGGACTGCTCTTCGAGCCCGGCGATGCACAAGACCTCGCCAGCCAAGCCGACCTCCTGTGGCAAGACGTGGCAAGAGCGGCGCTGCTCGGAGCCAATGCGCGCCGCGAGTTCGAGGCAAAGTATACCGCTGAGGAAAACCTGAAGATGCTGCTGCAGATCTACGAGGATGCGGGGGCGGGATGAGGTTGCAGAACACGCAGTTCGTTACTATTTCCGTAACGATCCGGCGATCTGGCAACCAATAGCTGTTTCGATCTCTTGATCACCATCCAAACGATACCAGGAATTTTGGACGCAAGTCGTCCAAACATCATGGCCGATCACAGATTGACCATGCCGGACCGCTTACTACGGTGACGTCGCCTTGAAGCGATCAGCGGCGTTCGTTCTCGCCGCGGTGAACGGGGACGTCCAGCATACCGAGGTGTCACTGTTGACGAGTTGCACCGTCACCGTCAGATCCTGATCGAAGAACTCTGTTCCGCTGAACGGCGTCGGCGTCGGCAGGTTGACTCCCTTCGCCTTTACTTGCGCCACGGATCTTCCGGCGACGTTTGGCTTCAGCTTGATCTGCTGGACGCCGTCGGAGGCGCCCCCCCTATCCTTGTACTGCCAACCCCTGGGGTCTCTATCGTCCCACAGCGGACCCGGTGGGACCGTGAGCGACGTGGCAAGCGTGGAGACGCCGCCCGAAGTGTCGTACACGCACAGAGTGTAGGTCGCCGTAGCAGAGGGATCGTCCAACTCGACCTGATCCACCGCAGCGCCCTTCTTCCACTTCCAGTCGAGCTGATCCCGCGAGTCGTCGGCGCGATCTCTCACTTGTAGCTTGGACTTGAGCGCCGTAAAGCACGCGGGCGCAGGTTCGAACGAGTGCACGCAGGTGCCGGCACCATCACAGGTGTCGCTAGAGCAGACGTCGCCGTCGTCTTCGCAATCGCTTCCGTCCGGCTCGAGCTCACAGGTAGACGAGCAGCAGTCGCCGTCGATCAGGTTCCCGTCATCGCATTCCTCGGTCTCCGGGCAAAGCTCGCCGTCACCGTAGGTCGAGCCCGTGCCGGCCCCGTCGCAGGTGGCGTCGCAGCTACCGCAGGCATCATTGTAGCCATCGTCGCATTGCTCATCCGGATCGAGGTTGCCGTCGCCGCACGGCACGATCTTCAACACGAAGGCGTCCGTGTCGCCTGCGTTGGCAGCCTGGAAGGGAACGGCCGTAGGGAAGTCGAGCGGTGAGTCGGTCCAACCCGACACATAGGCATTGCGTGAGCCGTCCAGGGCGATGTCATAGGCGAGGTCGAGATCGCTGCCGCCCAGATAGGTGGAGTAAACGAGCGCAGTGCCCGTAGCGTTGAGCCTGGTCACGTAGGCATCTCGGCCGCCAGCGTCGCCGTAGATGGGCTTGGAGGTGGGAAAGTCGGTGGACGAGGTGGCACCCGCTATGTAGGCGTTGTCCGCGCTGTCCACGGCGATGCTATAGCCCCACTCGTTGACGCCCCCGCCCAAGTAGGTGGAGTAAACGAGCGCAGAGCCTGCAGCGTTGAGTTTGGTCACAAAGGCATCCCAAGGGCCCCCGGCGGCAGCGTTGGCACCTTGGAATGGATTGGCCGTGGTGGGAAAGTCGATAGACTCGGTGTGGCCTGTTACATAGGCGCTGCCAGCGCCGTCCACAGCGATGCCGGCGCCGGCGTAGTCGTGGAGAGTCCCGCCCAGGTAGGTTGAGTAAAGGAGCGCGGAACCAGCGGCGTTGAGCCTGGCCACGAAGAGGTCCGTGGCGCCGGCGCGAGCACCTTGAAAGGGGTTGAGCGTGGAAAAGTCAGAGGAATCGGTGTTACCAACCACATAGACGCTGCCCGCGCCGTCCACGGCAATGCCCCGGCCGGACTCAGCACCGCTTCCGGTCAGGAAGGTGGAGTAGGTGTGCGCGGAGCCCGCAGCGTTGAACTTGGTCACGAAAGCCTCCGGGCCAGATACCATGGTGCCTTGTACGGCGTTGACCAGGGGAAAGTCGCTCGAGCTGGTGTAGCCCGTCACGTAGGCGCTGCCTGTGCTGTCCACCGCGATGTCAGAAGGGCCTTCATCGCGGCTCCCGCCCAGGTAGGTGGAGTAGACGAGTGCAGAGCCCGCAGGGTTTAGCTTGGTCACGAAGCCGTCTACGCTATACCCTCCGTGCGTGGGTTGGATGGCGTTGACCGTTGGAAAGTCGTTCGCGTCCGACCAGGTGACGCCCGTCACATAGGCGCTGCCCGAGCCGTCCACGGCGATGCCATAGCCTCGATCGACCTCGCTGCCGCCCAGGTAGGTGGAGTAGACGAGCGCAGAGCCCGCGGCGTTGAGCTTGGTCACGAAGACGTCAAAATCGCCCGCGCTGGTGCCGTAGATGGAGCCAGACGTGGGAAAGTCGAGGGACTGAGTCCGCCCCGTAACATAGGCGTTGCCATCGCCGTCCACGGCGATGGCATAACTCTCATCTGTGCCGCTCCCGCCCAGGTAGGTGGAGTAAGAAAGGATCGGGTCGATGACCAAAGGCCTGGTGCGGTCGTAGTCCGCCACCTTGAAGCTCACCTGATTCTCCCCCTCTAGCACATAGCCGCTGGCAATCTCTTGCCTGGTCCCGTTGAGCTCCTGATAGGTAATCGGAGCGCGTAGAAGAATCTTGCTCCCCCGCATTTGCAGGGCGAGGTTGCCGTCATCGTCGAGGCTGATCCGGTCACTACCCTCGAAGGTCAGCCGAATGACTCCGGGATCGCCTCCGGGGTGCACGACGAAATCGTACTCGAGCTGGCGCTGGTTGCCGTAGTAGGCAAGGTCGATACTCGGATAGACACCCTTGTATTCGACCCGCTCATAGGTCGGGACGCCGGTGTGCCAGCGGCCCGAGTCGTTGCCGATAAAGTAGTTAGCCTTGCCGGGCAGCTCGTCGCGACCGACAACCTCAGGCTCTGGCTCGGCGCCCACAAGGCCCATTCGCAAGACCGCCGTCTCCCGTGCTCGCTCCTTACCCGGCAAGAGCCGCGCAGTTGTCGCGGCCGTTTCCTTGCCCACCGGCCTGCTCATGACGACCACGGCCTCGGTCGCCGTCAGGAAGAGCGAGTACCCACCTCCGCGCGAAAGGAACCGGACCTGCTCGTCGGCCTGGCCCCGGTTGGCCTCGAAATGCAGCGGTAGTTTGCCGTAGGTAGTGCTCACCCTGGCCCGTGCGGCCTCGTCGGCGCCGGCACTGGTGATGTCACTCACGCCCTCGCGACTTGTCTGAGAGGAAGCAAGCGCCAGATCGGAAAAGACAACCGAGTCGCCCACGACTGACGAGACGGCGAACAGCGCGGCGGCGGCGGCCAATAGAGTCATTGAACGTGTCATAGTCTCCCCCTTGCCGTTGTGGCCGGCAATGGTGCCCGCAGCTATGTGGTGCCAGTCGTGGGGCTTTCGGTGTGCGCCGCTTCGGAGCCCTGAGGCGGGAGAGGATAGGCAATCGTTCGCGACGCACCCTGCGCGCCAACTGCGGATGGGTTGTTGTGTACGGGGGGAAGCTACCCCACTGGAGGGGGCACTGGCAAGGGGATTCTAGCGGCCAGGGCTTCTAGCGGCGGGGCCTCCTTGGCACGGGTCGCCTCGGCCTGGCCACGCTTGTGTCTCCAGCGGGGCTGGCGAGCTGTCGCTCCAAGTCGGTGAACGCCTCAATCACCTCAGCCGCCTCGAACGCTCGGTTGCGCTTGCCGACCGTCAATTGCTTCAGGATGCCTGCGGCCCGGAGACGCGCGATAGCCTGGCTCGTCGCCTGAAAGGAACGACCGATCAAGTCGGCAGCCGTCTTGGTAGTCACTATTGGAGCGACGGGCAGCGCTCCGATCAAAAGATCAGCGGCGGAACCGGCGCGAACCTTGCCGAGTCGCGCGCGCCACTGATCGCGCAGCGATCGCATTCGATACTCGAACGCGTTGGCGTCCCCAACCGCACGTGTGCAAGCTGCCGCGAAGAGTCCTACCCATTGGTTGACTCCGTCACGCGCCGATTCGCAGTCCGCTTCTCCCACATACCGGGTAGCCGACAGGCCGGCGATATAGTCTTCCGACCAGGTAGCGAGCACGAGGGAGACGGGCGGCAGTGTACGCGGCGTCAAGTCCCTTTGCGCGAGAATCAGGTGGATCAACGCGCGCCCGGTTCGTCCGTTTCCATCTGCGAATGGGTGGATGGTCTCGAACTGAGCATGCGCGATCGCCGCCTGTGCCACGGCAGGCAGCGATGTCTCGTTGCAGAACTCGCAGAGATCGACCAGTAGATCGGCGACGGTTTCCGGTGGCGGGGGCACGAAGGCGGCCGAACACGGGTTGTAGCTGCTGCCGCCAATCCAATTCTGTTCGGTCCGGATCCGGCCAGCGTGTTCGCCGTGTTGTGTTTCGGCCAACAGACGTCGATGAATCTCGAGGATGAAGTCGGGGGAGATGTTGCCAGCGTCCTGGGTCGCACCGATAGCCCAGACCATCGCGGCGATGTTCCCGAGGATCTCTATAGCGGTGACGTCGCGCACCTCGTCACCGAGCTCGCGCGCAACGGCCGCACGCAGCAGACGCCGGCCTGCGATCTCGAGGCCCTCGATTCGCGACGAAGCCACTGATTCGGCCCGCAGCAGCAATCGAGCCAGCGCTTCGGTGTCGGCCAGCGCTGAAGCCTGCGAGTTCAAGCGGGCGATCGCCGTTTCCGCATCGGCAACATCGGCAGCGACGTCGCCGTCGAGCACAAAGCGTCTGCCCGCTATGGGATCGGGCACGTAGGCATCGTAGTCACAAGGACGCCGGTCGCGTCGGCTCAGGCCGGCCGGATTGCTGTCCCAATGTCGCTGGATAAGCTCAGCCATGGCGCTCCCATGTTCAAGCTTAACACATAACCTTGAATATAGAAGCGGCCTATTCAAGCCTGCGGCAGCGGGTAGTCAAGGCGGCCCATGAGATCGCAGGCGATGCGGCGGGCGGCGTTATCCACGACGCGAGCCGCCTCGCCTTTCTCCGTGCGCGGCCTACCCACCGACTCTTGCTCAGTGCCCGCCGTCTCTTTCTCCGTGTCCGGTTTGCCCGCCGCATCTTCTCCTGCGCCCTCTCGGCCCGCGATCTCTTTGGCGGCAAACTCGTACATCTCCGGGCTGGGCTCCACTCCTATGAATGCGGCAAGCTGGTCGCAGACCTTGTCGGACTCGCCGACAAGGGTCTCGTAGCGAAGCTCCAACACGCGGTCCGAAGGGAGGTTCGCGAGACTGCTGCGTGCCGCTTCTACGCTCAGCCTCCATTCGAGGAGACCGCGGTGAAAGCCATCATCGCAAAGCGGGACGAGCTCGTCCTCACCACGGGCTTCTGCGTGGGCCGCTAGCTGCTTCCACTTGTAGTCCTGGTACCCGTACCACGAGCCCACCCGCGCTCGCTCGGCAATCGAGTCGGCCACCTCCAAGCCGTTGCGCACCACGTGGATGAACCGCGCCTCCGGGAACAAGGCGGCGATGAACGGCACCCGGAAAGCATTTATCGGCAGCTTCTCGACGAGATACACGGCCTTCATCCGTTCGACCTCGAACGAGAACGCGTGCGCCATTCGCGCGGCCAGATCGGGCCGTGCGTCCTTGTCGGTAAGCACGAGCCTGCCGCCACGCCGCGCCGCCATGAAGCTCCAGATGTCGGTGCGCGGCTCGTAAGTCCATATGGGGCGGGCCTCGTGCAGATAGGCCAGCTTGGTGTGCTCACCGAGGAGCTGGCCGAGGATCGTGGTGCCGGAGCGTCCACAGCCGACGATGAACACGGGACGCTCGAGCAAGCCGGCCGGCTCGCACAGCCAGTACAGAAAGCGGGCGCCCGCACCGCGGCATTCGCGCACTGCTTGTCTAGCTATGGAATTGATTGCCGGCATTGTGAAAATGCTCGCCGCCCTCCAGGATTACACAACCGGTAGCGGACGCGCCAGAGAAACCGGTGAAAGGCGCACCAAAGAGCCGGCCACGGCCCGGCTAGTCCGCGAACAGCCGCTCGTAGGCCGCGAGAAGCTTGGGCGCCTCGTGCTTCCACTCCAGCTTTTCTTCTATACGCGCACGGCCGATGCGGCCCATCTCGGCACGCCGGGTCGGGTCTTCGAGAAGCTCCACTATTTTGCTCGCCAGGTCTACCTCGTCGTTGGCCTCGGCATAAAGAGATGCCTCCTGCGCGGAGTACCTGCCCTCGGTCAAATCGAACTGGACGATGGGCTTGGCCAGGGCCATGTACTCCATGACCTTGTTCATCGTGGACTTGTCGTTCATCTCGTTGGCCACGTCCGGGTTTACGCAAACGTCGGCCGTGTTGAGCATCTCGAGCATCGGCTCGTCCGGAATGCGCCCGGTGAAGGTCACGTAGTCGCCGATCTCGTAGTCGCGGGCGAGCGCCTCCAGGCTCGGCTTTTCGGGACCGTCGCCGACCAGGCCGAAGTGAATGTCGGTTCGGCCCAGGTCATGGACGATGTGGCGGGCAGCGCCGAGAAGGTAGGCAACGCCGTCTTGGCTGCCCATCACTCCGAGGTAGCCGACCAGATAGTCGCGTCCACGCTTTAGCGCCTCGACCGGCTCCATGATGCGGAGCCGCTCCAGGCTCGGCCCGCTGCGGACCACGAAGACATCCTCGGGCGCCATCCCACCTCGCTCGATGGCCACGCGCTTGTAGGACTCGTTGGTGGCGATCGACAGGTCGGCGGCCCGAAACGTCCAGCGCTCCCAGGCCAGCATGAGCTTGTAGAACAGGCCGCGGCGCGCGAACTTGGCCTCGTAGAGCTCGGGGTTGAGGTCGTGATGGTCGAAGACGAACTTGGCGCCGAAGAGCTTGAAGAAGCGGCCTATGAGGAAGATGTCGTCGGGCGGGTTGCAGGCCTGGATGACGTCGAAGCCTTCCTTCATGAAGATCCTGAGCGCCAGGACGAACTGCCAAAAGAGCGCCGCCGAGTACTCGATGGCATAGCCGGCGGCGCCGCGCGCCTCCAGGGGCAGGCCGTGGCGGTAGATGTCGATGTCGTCGATCCGCTCGTGTTTTCGCTCGTAGCCCTTGCCGGTGGGGCAGATGATCGAGACGCGATAGCCGGCCGCTTGAAGCGTGGTGGCCTCCTGCCAAACGCGGCGATCGAATGGCGATGGCAGGTTCTCGACGATGAAGACTATGTGGCGTTGCTTACCAGCAGATCCCATCATAGTCGCCACGTGAAGGTTCGATCTCGCCCACCCGCGCGAAGTCCACTACCGCCTGTCCCTCGCGTAGCTTCGCGGCAACGTCGGCGAACTCGTCGTCGGACGTGCCAATGACCACCGTCTCGGCGTGGGCGAGAATCTCGTCCACGCTGTCCACCATCAGCTTCGAGATGTGGGGGATGCGCTCGAGGATGTACTCGCGGTTGGCACCCGTGACCTTGGCCAGGCTCACACGGCGGTCGTATAGGCGCACGTCGTAGCCCTTGCCAATCAGACGCTCGATGACTTCTACCATCGGGCTCTCTCTCAAGTCGTCGGTTCCGGCCTTGAAGGTGAAGCCGAGCACGCCCACCTTCTTGTTGCCCTTGGCCAGGATCATCTCCAGGCCTCTACTGGTGTGGTGCTCGTTGCTGACGGCAATGGCGCCGAGGATGGGCACATCGAGGTCGAGCGTGCGCGCCTTGTAGGTCAGCGCGCGCAGGTCCTTGGGCAGGCACGAGCCGCCGAAGGCAAAGCCCGGCTTGAGGTACCTGGCAGAGACGTTGAGCTTGGTGTCGAGGCAAAACAGGTCCATCAGCACGTGGCCGTCGATGCCGAGGTTCTTGGCGATGGTCCCTATCTCGTTGGCAAAGCCGACCTTCAAGGCGTGCCAGGCGTTGTCGGCGTACTTGACCATCTCGGCCGTCTCGATCTCCGCATGTACGAGCGGTGCCTCCTGCGAGTCGTAGAGGGAGGCCACCAGCTTGGCGCTTCGCTCGTCGGTGGCGCCGATGACCGTCTTCGGAGGATCGTAGAAATCGGCTACAGCCGACCCTTCGCGCATGAACTCGGGGTGGAAGCAGACGCCGAAGTCCTGGCCGGCTTTCTTGCCGGAGCTGTTCTCGAGAGTCGGGATCACCAGGTCTCGCGTGGTGCCGGGGAGAACCGTGCTGCGGATCGCCACCACGTGCCAGTTCCCGGCAGCGCGCAAGAGATCGCCTATCTCCGTACACACGTAGCTGACGTGCCCGGTGTCGAGATCGCCGTTGGCCCGGCTCGGCGTGCCCACGCAGACGATCGAGAGGTCGCGGCCGGAGATCGCTTGGGCCGCCTCCGTGGTCGCGCGCAGGGCGCCTGTCTCGACGGTCTCACGGATGATGTCGTCGATGTCGGCCTCTATGATCGGCGAGCTCCCGGCGTTTACCAGATCGACCTTCTCCCCGTTGGGGTCCACGCCGAGCACATCATGGCCGGCCTTTGCCAGGCATCCAGCCGATACGGCTCCGACGTAGCCGAGTCCGAATATGGTTATCTTCATCCGTGTTAGTTGGCGTTGCCCGCAGGTGCGCAGTCAATCTGCGTACACAACCGGCTGCTCCCGTCGATCGTCGTGCGCCACACGACGGTGGTCGCGGGCACCTTCACGTCGTAGTGGCGCGATACCCAGCCCGACGGACGGACATCATCGCCGTGGAAGCACTCGATTTCCAGCCCAACGCCTTCCACGACCATTTCGATGCAGACGCCCGCGTTCGTAGCCCGTACCGTTCCTCCATCGAGCGTAACCTCGCAATCTTCGGAAAAATGGGCGAACAACTCGAGGAGGTGGCTCCCGCGGCACGAGAGCGTGTCCTCGATCGTGACCTTCCGCTCGGGCTTTAGCAGGCGGAACTCCCGGCGGTGGGTCACCGGGTCCGAGAGCCGCTCGTAGCCGTCGTGGACGCCAATCAGGCGGTCTTCCGCTTCGCCCGCCTCCCATAGCTCGGCGCGCGCCTCGGCCGCCGTCATCCACATGAAGTTGCCGCCGATGACGGACTGATTCTCACCATCGATGCGCACGGTGTTGTGGGCCGAGGTGCCGCGGAAGTAGTCGCGCCACCGTTTCTTGGTGTGATAGGCGTAGGTTCCGGGGTCGATCAGGAACTCTCGGCCGCCGACCGAGAGGGTGTAGGCCAGGGCGTCGGCGTGGCCGTGGGCGGCAATCGATAGGTAGCCGAGAGGGCCGGCATCGGCCACGAGCCGGATCTCCTCGGGCGTGTTCCAGGCCGTGCCGAGCACGTAGTAGCCGCCCTCGGGGAAGGCACGGCGTGTCGGCTCGCCTGGCTGCTGCCCCGAGAGCTCGTCCCATTTCGCCGTGATCTCATCTCCGAGCAGCCAGCGGGTCTTGTCGTCGAGCTTGCCGGCCTTGGCCGCGAAATCCGGCCGATCGAAGAGGATGGTGCCGGTGGCAAGCTGCGAGCGGTAGGGGCAAAAGTCCTCCTCCTGCGAGAGCCGCACGACGAAGCCATCGTCGGCATCGCCGATCATCGGGACGTTGCCCCCGGCGTCCATGACCGCGACGACGAACTCGAGCATCGCCTCCAGGCGCTTCCAGTACGCCTCGGAGAACTCGATCCCGGCACGCCGGCCCACCAGCC